>NZ_JAFLQW010000427.1 GCF_017313335.1 Phormidium pseudopriestleyi FRX01
AAGGGGGGGACCTGGAAAGTCCCCCTTAAAAAGGGGGATTTAGGGGGATCCTTAATCTACTTCACCAACAAGAGATTAGAATTTATTGCACCCCTGAGTCATCGATCGCTTCGCACCAGTCGTTTACTTTTGAGACCTGATGCGATCGCTCGGCGACGAGGGAAAACAGCCGCTTGAGGGTAGATTTTCCTGGGGAATATTCTCCCACGGGAACGGCTAAACTCAAATAGGCATGATCTTCTGCCACCATTAACCCCCTAGCCAGGAGCGGTTGCAGCATTTCCTCCACTTCCGCACCGGATACGGGACGGTTTAGTTGTTCCTGGGCTAACTGTTGTAGGAAATTGAGACTGCGAATGCGATCGCAAGCCAGGTACAGGGCTTTGAGCGGATCTGTTAGGGTGATTAAAAGCTGACGGGCAGCGGGTCGCAAATCCCAGATCTGTAAGTCTGCTTCCCGATTCACAGAAAACAACACGCTAGTTTGATAAGCCTCTTCCCAGATAGTAACTTGTTCTCGAACTAACTGGGTGTATTCCTCTACAGGTTGCGGTTGCTGATAGGTAAAGGTAAAGAAGTAGGCCAGGTTGGCTACGGATTCTGGGGGCAAAGGATAGACATGATGATAGGCGGGAAAAGGAATGACGCGCTCAAATCCAAATTCTGTGGGGCGATCGAAGTGGGGGCTAAAGCGGTCGATCCGAATAGCACCCGCCCATTTGGGGGGTCGCAGATGGGTCAGAAAGGGTATCAGTTCGGTCATGCGGCTGTAGTCTTCGATTCTTTCCCCAGGAAAACCCCAGATGAGATTCCAAAACGGCGTGACTCCCAGTTCTTTGCACCACTTCAGCAGTTGAATATTTTGCAACCCCTTCACCCCTTTTCGCATCAGTTCCAGGGTGTGACTACTAAAACTTTCAATTCCCGGCTGAATCATGGTAATGCCAGCCTCTCGTAACTGGCGAATTTGCTCTTTCTGAAGATTGGACTTCACTTCATAAAATAGTTCTAAATCTAACTGCCGTTTCGCCAATTCTGGAATCATACTTTTAAAGTATTTCATATCCAGAATATTATCAACCACGGAAATCGGGTAACCGGGATAGCGTTCAATCAGACTGGTGATTTCTGAGATGGCGCGTTCCGCCGACTTACTGCGGTAGGTCATTTCTGTGCCATTCAGTCCGCAAAAGGTGCAGTGATTTTTTTCTCCCCACCAGCAACCCCGGGAGGTTTCTAAGAGTAACCGAGGTTGATAGTTTTCATTTAGGTGAGGCCGGACTGCTTCCCATTCAATAAAATAATCGTCATAATCCGGTAAGGGTAGCGCGTTGATATCATGGAGAACGGGCGCGTTTAAATCCTGAAGGGTGTTAGCTAAATCTATCGTATCGCGGGTATAAACTCCCGGGATATCCGCAATCGACTCTTGGTCTAACACCCGGCGAATCAATTCAGGAAAAATGCGATCGCCTTCTCCGGATATCACCGCATCCACAAAGGGAAATTGCCGTAGGGTTTCAATTCCCATGATGCCTTGACAGTTGGCCCCGCCAAATTCGATAAAAATGTCTGGAGAAACTGCTTTAATTCTCTTGGCTAAGGCAAGGGCGGCAACGTGCTGGTGAAAGGTGCTAGTAAAGCAAACGATCCGGGGTTGGTAGCTGAGAACTTCTGCTAAACACTGGTCTAAAAACGAATCAACTAAACTGCGGATATGCAGGATATCTTGAATAAAGGTTTCTGAAACGGGTTTAAGATTCGGATAAGCCCCTTGATGTGCGGGTTCACGTCCGCGCAATACATCTTCAACAAAGCTTTCTACATCCGTGGGATCGAGATCAAACAATGCCGCTGAAAATAACCATTCGCCGACCAAATCACAGACGGAAACCTCACCACTGGTGGTTTCATTATACAGAGAAATCCCAATCTGTTGGGCAAACCGTAGGGTAAAATAGCAGGCTTTGGCAGAGATATCAAGCGGTTTCAGTGAGGCTTTCAGCAAGCCCACACCAATGGAAGGCAGCAGAGGGCCAAACGGCATACAAACGAAGACAACTTCTGGCGTTTTTTTGAATCTTTTGCTGGCCGGTATGACGGCTGCGGCTGAAGGGGTTAGCATGGTAAAATTAGGTTGTAAAAATAATATCCTCAGTAGATAAACCTAATTAAACGCAGAGTTCATGCTAATTAAAATTAAGGGTAATTAAAGTTATGATTTTGGGAAGCGCAAAGGAGAAACTTTTTAAAGTTTAAAAACTTCGCGATGGTCTTGCACTCCCATTGATGATGACCCCACAATTTTTAATTAGAGGGTTTATACCCTAGACTCCAGTCAAATTAGGTTAACCTACCGATTGAGCAGTAGACTGAGCATGGTGAGGGATTTATAAAAATCCTACGGAGCTTTTAAACCGTATTTTTCTGCTTCTTTCTGCACTGCTTCTGTAAATTTGTTCCAGTTTTTTTTCGACATCAGCAAAGCTTTTAGCTCTTCCTCAATTTCGTATTCGTCAAGAACTTGGCTAGGGTTTTCATTAAATTCCTGGACCTTATCAGGATTTTTAGCCAGATCGGACAACATATCAAATAATTTGGACGACTGCGGGGATGACTTTTTAGCCGAGTTTTTAGGTGATGTCATAAAATTGGATTCCTCTAGGTAATGGGGACAGATAATCTACTGCTCCCATAAAATTGAATTTATTTTACATTTGTTAGCCAATTTTGTCAAGATTTTTTAAGTTTTTTAATATTTACTGGAGGGATACGATGGCAGAAGCTGGAAAATTCCAGGGGCTTCCTGTCGGGCAGATCTATCGCTACAGGAAGCCCCTACTTGAAATAGGCTAGATTGGGCTTAACCTAGAGTTAACGTCCGCTTCATCTTCTCTGGGCAATCTCTTTTGTTGATTCGGACTAAAATATTACGGTTGAATCCGTTTCGTTTTCGACTCATGATACTCCCGGACTTGGCGCGATCGCACCCAATGAGGATAAATCATTTTATCTAATGGAATCGCAGTGGCTACTATTAATAAATTCATCCAATAATGAGATAAAATTGCC
>NZ_JAFLQW010000523.1 GCF_017313335.1 Phormidium pseudopriestleyi FRX01
AGAGGGTGATCAGACCAAACCCCTACATCAGATCAGAGGGTGATCAGACCAAACCCCTACATGAAACAACGATTGAGCGTCATTAAATTTACCACCTTGACAGAGCTACCCCTTCACCGGGTCAGGGTTGACCGAGATGATGATCGCGCAATTGTTTATTGTTCGATCTTTAATTCAGCAACGACCCGCAGCACTTCCGCCACCGTCCAAGCTTGAGCGAAAGCCCCATTCGGGGTCATCGGCGCATCTCCGTCAAAAATCTCACTGAGATTACCCATACAAGCTTCTAACAAATGATTGGCAAGGGGGGCAAGAAATGTAGCCGCAGTTTTCGGATCTTTCGTGACACGCACATAGGCTGAAATATAAGGTCCAATCAGCCATCCCCAGACTGTTCCCTGATGGTAAGCGCCATCACGTTCTAGGAGGGTTCCCCCGTAATGTCCGATATAATTGGGGTCCGTAGCAGCTAGACTCCTCAATCCGTAAGACGTGAGGAGCGATCGCCCGCAAACCTCCACCACTGCTCGTTGTCGGTTCCTAGGTAACGGACTATCCGGTAAAGAAACGGCCAAAATCTGATTCGGGCGCAAGGATGCGTCATTGCCCTTGGGTGTATCAAGGACATCGTAACAATATCCCAACTCCTCATTCCAGAAGCGATCAAATCCAGCTAGGGTGCGATCGCCTAACTTCTGATATTCCTCATCGGACTTTCCCAACTTCCGGGCAAACTCCGCCATTGTCCTCAAGGCATTATACCACAAAGCATTCACCTCCACCGGCTTACCCTGACGCGGAGTCACCACCCACTCGCCCACTTTGGCATCCATCCAAGTCAGTTGCACTCCCGGTTCCCCGGCATACAGCAATCCATCCGCCTGATCCATCTGAATCTGATACCTTGTACCTTGTTGATGCCAGTGGATAATCTCTCTCAATACCGGCCATAATTCTTTCAGCAGCTTTTTATCTTTTGTTGCATAATAGTAAGCACGGATAGCCTGAAAATACCACAGGGTGGCATCCACGGTATTGTAATCCGGGGTTTCTCCGTCATCGGGAAATCGATTGGGCAACATTCCCTGGTCCACATACTGGGCAAAGGTTTGGAGAATCAATTTCCCAATGTGCGAACGTCCGGTACAAAGGGTTAAACCGGGCAAGGCGATCGCCATGTCCCGTCCCCAATCCCCAAACCACGGATATCCGGCAATAATTGTTTTGCCATCGGGATTCTCAGGGTAAGGGCGATCGACAATAAAGCGATCGGCTGCCAAAACTAGCTGCTGCACCCACTCCGGGGATTTTCGGGACAACTGATATGCTTTCCCTTTTTTACCTTTGAGTCCTTTCCCTTTGAGGGCGCGTTTGATTAACTGTTGATCCAACTCCCGACGAGACTGTAAAGCGCTTTCCACCCCTAAACTGGCATGGGAATCGGTACTCGCTGCGATCGCCAAAGATTGTCCCGGTTGTAACTCCCCCTGAAAGGTTGCCACTTGCAGTAAATCTTCCAGGCAGTCCCCTCCGCGACTCTTTTCCACTGCCAAATCAAACCCATAATGCCACTGATGCGCCGGACTCACAGCGCCCCCAACGGCATACAAATAGAGGGGAAACGCCCCAGGAAATGCCGTAATACATAGCCCCGAACTCACCGACTCCACCTGCATCAACCGGCTATTCTCTTGGGTTGTATGATGGCGATCGCGATACGTTGCAAACCCTTTCATCGTCAAAGTAATCGGCAAACTGGAACGCCGCAAAGTATAATAAATGTAAGTAGTATTTTCCCCCTGCTGCATCCAAATCCGCTTTTCTAACAACGCATCCCCAAACCCATAACTCCACACCGGAATAGAACCCTCTAAATGAAATCGTTCAATTATCTGATATCCTCGGGGTTCTACTGTCCCATCCGCCCATCGATTCGTAAACAGAGGATAGTCTTCACTCCCATAACTCGCCACTTCATCTAGTTTAGAAAACAGCAGAGTATGACCCAAAGGCGGATGAAGTGCGGCCATCAATAACCCGTGATATCGGCGTGTCAGCAGTCCGGCAACCGTACCCGACGCATAGCTACCCGTCCCATTTGTGACCAGCCATTCACGAGATTCAGCCGTTGCCAACTCGCCACAAAGTTCTCTACCCAGTTCACTTTTGAACATAATTTTCTTCGATTTATTTAGATTAAATGATTTTGATTTCACGCCTGAAATTAGGATCACCGATGTCTTAGGGACAGTTTAGGTCCTGTTCGGAAATCTTGACAATAGGACTTACTCATTACCCGTAAATGTAGGGGCGAGAAAGCGAATCGCCCCTACATTTACGGGTGGATTCTCAAAATATGCGTAAGAAGTAGGGTGGGCATTGCCCACCGTAATTCAGGTGGGCATTGCCCACCCTACTCCTTTTACTCCCCCAATTTTCGTTCATCTTAGATTTAATCCTCTGTTATCTCACTTAATAATGTGAACCACTGATTCTGAAGTTGTCCCCTCACCTTATCCTTCTGCTGAAACTGGACTAGGTGCAGAGTCGGATTTGGGGAAAAACTTTGCCGTAACTGCTGCAGTGACCAGATGAGATAATAATCCCATCGGACCCGCAAACAAGCATAACAGCAGGGAGTGAGTCGTCCAAACCCCAGTCTGCTGTCCTTGCCAATAGATCCAGCGACCCACAAACAAGTCCATGACTAAATAATGAATCCACCCCGTAGCTGCGGCCCCTTCATTGCCAAAAAACCGGGCAATATCTGCCAGAGTGGGATTAGACATCGCTTGGGCTGTTTCTGCATCCACCTGTCCGAAAAACAGATAAATATACAAGACGGCGAGGGGTACAAAGGGCAGATAGGATTCCATCACTTTGCGGCTGACTCCCCAATTGGGTAAGACAATCATCAGCGCCCAGAATGGCAAGACAAAGAGGTTCCCGGCATTAAACAAGAGTTCGAGGTTCATGGTTCGCTGTTTTTTCTCTCAATTTAACAAAATGTTACAATAAAACCACTGCCACACAAAATCCAGCCGGAGAAGTTTCGCGGGCCAATCCCCGGGGGTTACCTCAGACCAAGGGTTCGGTGCATCCAGGCAACCAGTGCTAAGATTAGCGAAAACTACCGCTTAACGGTTCCTATCAAATTCCAGGAGAAATCTGATGACTGTTCATGATTTATTAATGCTTGTGCTGTTACTTTCCCCAGGTTTAGCGCTTTCTGCTTTGGTGATGGTCGCTTTTGCGGCTGGGGGTTGAGTTCTGGTCAATAGCCTAGAGACGCAATCAATCGCGTCTCTATTTTTTTCTCCAGCGGAATTTCCTCCGGATGAAAGGGGTTCTGCTCTAAAATAGAATCCTCCAGTTTCACGGTTCTCACAAGCAACCCTTTGAGAGAGCATCTCAATTTTGCCTAAAAACCGATCTGACCTCTCCCCCTCTTACAATAGTAGGTTTTTCACGCTTAAGAGCAGCGACGGTCCCCGGACCTTGGCAAGGGGAGGGTTAGGGTGGGGTCCTCTTGAAGCGCGATCGCGCTTCAAGAGAGAGGAATGAGTGGGTGGAGAGTGTTGGCAGTGACCAAAGCGATCGCTTTGGTCACGAAGAAAGAGATTGGACCCGCCTACATACAGGCGCGATCGCTGTAAAGAGTGCTTTATGTGGCGATCGCCACATAAAGAGGACCCCACCCTAACCCTCCCCTTGCCAAGGTCCGGGGACCGGAGAATCACCATAACCGTAAAAACCCTACCCTTGTAAGTCCCCAACCCTCCCCTAAGAGGAGAGGGCTGGGGAGGGGTGGGAAGGGGGCTGGGGGGTTAGGTCTCTTTTCAAATATTGAGGAAAAAGCGGTGATCGTCGCAACAGCAACTTTTCCGGCGATCGCATCACAAAGCAATTCAACCCTTTGAATTCTATTATGAAAACGCTGAGGCACTTCATCAAGTGCCTCAGCGTTTCCTGTGCTAGTGAGTTGTATAGCCAGCTATCCCTTCTGAGTCATTCCCCCAACATTGGTAACTATTATTAATAAGATAAATTCAAGAAATTGTCGCGGCTGATTTCTAAAGACAAACTTAGTTCCATGTCGGTAAAAATCAGAAATCAGCCCCGAAAAAAGCGCGTTGAATTAGGGTTTTTCAGCGGCGATCGCCAATTTTGCCCCTTCAATGCGACGCACCCGATCCATTACTTCCACCACCTGTCCATGTTCGACGGTTTTATCTGCTTTTAACACCACCACAGAAATAGGTTCCGCCTTCATGCGATCGCGCACCGCTTGCTCTAAATCCCCCAGGGTGACTGCCTGTTCATCCAGCATCAACATTCCCTCGGCATCAATAGAAATCGTCAATTTCACCGTTTCCGTTTGCACCGTCGCCGTAGATGCTTGGGGCAAATTCACCGGCAATCCTTCGGATTTCGATAAAAACATCGAAGAAATGATAAAAAACGCCAAAATACTAAAAATGACATCAATCATCGGGACAATATTAATCTGAGCTTGAGATTCCGGTTCATCGGGTAGACGCATACTTTTGTTCTCCTAGGTCTCTTTCATAGCGATGACGATAGAGTAACTCAAGCTGACCCCCGACTTCTTGAATTAACGCAATTTGTCGCACATAAAAACTGCGAAACGTATTGGCAAACAGCAGGGTAAAAATTGCCACCACTAATCCCATCACCGTAGAAACGAGGGCCTCGCTAATCCCTCCCGTCACCCCGGTGGTATTGCTACCCCCCACATCCCCGAGTCTTAGGGATCCAAATGATTGCATTAAGCCTAAAATCGTTCCTAATAACCCCAATAAAGGGGCTACATTAATAATCGTCTCAAACACGGTATTAAAGCGCTTGAGCAGGGGAATTTCCGCCTGGGCCGAACTTTCGAGCGCCAGTCGAAACTCTTCCGGATTAGGGTCTTCTAACGCCAGTGCCTCTAAAAAAATTCGGGCGACTGGTAAATCCGCATTCATTTGCAGCTTTTTCATCGCCAAATCTGGCTCTTGGCGGTACAGTTGCAAGACTTCTCGGACCATTCTCCCCTGGCGGCGATTCACCCGAAACCAGAAGAATAGGCGCTCTACAATCAGCGCTAATGCAACGATTGAAGCAATCAGGAGCGGTACCGAAACTATCCCGCCCGCAGCCATTAAATTACCCATGTAGTTTACATTCCTCGAACCCACAACAGAGACCCTGGGGGTTTCTGTTGCTCTTATTTGATAAATATTCTCAAAAAGCCTATATCAAATTTAGAGAGTTTGTCAAGAGGGTTTGTAAAATTGAGGAAAAAGAAATCGACGAGGGTTCATATCAAGTCAGGGACAGGAGTTTGAAGCCGTCGTAAGGTCCTCTCAGCCTATTTACCCGGTTTAAAATTATTGCAACTTAAGCCCAGTTATTGCGACTGCCCCTCAGAAGCGCTTCCCCGGAAGCCTGCTCAAACCCTTCGGTCTATGCCAGAATAAAACAGGCGATCGCCTCATGGCATATCCATGCTACTGGAGTATCTACAAGATAGGGAGATTCTACCGTGCGACCGGACCTCAACGAGTTACCCATCCCAAAAATTGAACTCAAACGATTGAGTGGTCTCGATATTGAAGCGGTTAACCACTTTTCTATCCCGACCCTACTCAGTTTAGATCCCGGACCCGATTCACCGGGTTTAATTCGGTATTTACCGTTTCTGATTGCCTTTGCGATCGGCTTAACCTATCCCGTGGCGATCGCCCTTTTAAATCTCACCTTTCCTTTCCAGTGGTTATTCCTGAGTACCCAACTGGTGGTGGGATTATTTCTCACAAAGCTAGGCCAGTTTTTTTGGGTGAAAAAGCACGTCGGCCAATCTCTCCCGGGATTGTTGCATGAAGTGGAGCGATTTAATGATATAATTCGCGTCATTGATATCAACGATCGCCTCGAAGAAGTGGGAAATCCCGACGTTCATTTACGCGATCGCGAACAAGTTATTCAAGCCCTTCAATTAACCAAAGAAGACTTAATTCGCGCCTTAAGAACCGAACGAATCCTCCGCAAACATAAAACTTTCATCGCCCGAAATCCCGAAATCTTTGCCAACAACTTGACCGCTTTAGCCGCCTTGCAAGTCGCCGACAAAGCCAGCGAACATGGACGCCTGCTCAATGAAGCCTTGCAAATTGCCCTCAGTGCCAATGAGGAAATCAGCAAATTATCCCCAAGACCCCCATCCCCTTCTCCTCACAGTCCCGACTCCACCTAAAACAATCGGACATCCGGCAGAGAAAACCCATTCCTGAGTTTGTTAAGATATCGACCAGTCCAAGGGTACTCTGAGCTAATGACCCTGACTGGAATGATCAAGTAGCAATTCTATCGATAGGAGCATCAAACCGTGCGACGAGATTTACAAGGCTTAGAAATTAGCAGAGGAGAACTTAGACGCCTCAGCGGGGTATCCGTCGATGAGTTAATTCGACCTTCAACAATGGAAAATCCTACTCGAAGGTCAAATTTTTTATATAAAGAGACGTTACTCATTAGTTCTTTAACTATTATTTTATTTGTAGCCCTCTTAGCCTTTGGAGATTGGATTGCCTGGGAAATTAGAGGAGTTCCCCTGGATTTAGCGTTTAATAATGCGCCATCCTGGATTGTTTTGGGAACCCTAGCGAGTACCACCTGCATCAGTGCGATCGCCACCCGGTTTATGTGGCTGAAAAATAATACTCGTAAGGGGGATTCTCTTTTGGGGCTTCTCGATGATGTAGAAAACTATAATGATTTAATTAAGGCGATCGACCTCAATGATTCCCTGGAAGATGTGGGAAATCCAGGAGTCCAACTCAGCAATCGAGATGACATCATTGACGCCTTGAAACTCACCCGCCAAGATTTAATCCGCGCCTTAAGAACCGAACGAATTTTAAGAGAAAATCGCAACTTTATCGAACGCAATCCTGAATTGTTTGCCAATAACTTAAATGCGATCGAAGCCTTGCAAGTCAGCGACAAAGCCAGCGAACGGGGACGATTGCTAAATGAAGCCTTGCAGATTGCTTTAAATACTCAAGGAGAACTCAGAAAACTGCAAGATAGAGGGCATCATTGATTCTGTGCTTTCTGTTAGGGGCAAATTATGAAGGCGACTAAATGCTCAAATATTTTCCTGAAAATCTACAATCTTGCTTATGATTAACTGGGAATTACTGCTACTTCTAGGCATTATAAATTCCCAGTGGTTTCTGGGAATTTTTACAACAGTTTTTAAAAAAATATCCTGAGAGGTTAGCAACCTAAAAATATCTTGACTAAGCCAGCTTATTAATTGATAACCCTCCAAATAGTTTGTCAACAAGTTCTGAAATGAATAGCTACCTACAAAAAGAGGATCGTGGTGAAATACACGATTTCGGCAGCGTCTAATGTTATCGGCTTGCCCTCTTATTTTCTTGATATTGCGCTTTAAATTGTAATTTTTTGGATTGACATCCGGAAAAAGGTCTGCAATATGATGATGCCATATAGTTTTTTGATACGAATCCTTGAGCATTCCAGTCCAAAAACCCAAATTTAACTCTGCTATAATGTTATCTAAAACAAGATTTTTTCTTTGGGTATTTAATTTTTCTTTAGTTTTATTCAATTGGTCTAATTCGTCATTATAGGAAGTCATACTGGTGCCTCTTTCATCCACCCAGCTACCTCCATTTCCATTAAACCAATTTCCCCCATATTTAGCAATCAAAACTGCGGCAATTCTATTCCTTAAAGTAACTTCAAAAATCGAAAGAAATGGATAAAGTGTTTCCGATAATTTTATATTAAGTTTATATAATTCCAAAGCTTCTTCTTTGTTCTGATTCGCAGCATTTAGGTAAGGTTGAAGGCGTGCTGCGGAAACCAAGGGAATTAAGGTATCCCATTCATTCATTAACGGCTTCCCCGACTGTAATTTTTAACCTAGCTTACGATAATAACACGAATAGGCGTAACTAACTGCCCCGATTGTATGTAATAATTTATATTAAATTTGCTTCTCAGAAGTTTGCTTTAAAGAGTGCCCTCAAGGGTGGGACGCTTGGGGACAGAGCCTGATTATTTGTTGTAAACTAGCCGGGGTTATGGTGGGGCAGTAAAATTCGGTGTTGAGAGTACCGCTATAGCACTGGTCCCGGATTATATTAGGGGATCCAATATCTGGCCTCTTCTGGTCAACCCAGTTGACAAAATAACACTGACTTGTTACAATTCAAATTGTAAGCCTTGGGACACTCCTTGGGTCTACTCCACCTAATTCCACTTGTAAAGTCGGAATAAGGCATCATGCAAAAATAAGTTGTCCAAGTTTTATCTGGGATTCTTGCTGGGCAAGGCTTCTAAGTAAAAATTGTTCAGGTTGTTCTTACATGAGTCCTAACCTGCGGTTACAAGTTTCTCAAGGAAGTTTTTTAAACAGCCAAAGCGCCCTGAGTGTTAGGCTATTTCATCAAATCGGTTGCCTTTCAAATGGCAACTGTAGACTACTGAGTAGACCCCGACCCCAAGGTACGATATTTTACCGAGAATCGGCGTAAAGCCCCCGGATTTATCCGTGGGGATATGAGCCGACCGTGTTAAAATAGTAAAAGCGAGTAAGAATAATCATCTGCGTGATTATTGCATTCACGTCTTCGGTGAAATTCCGGCACAGTAAGTCACTA
>NZ_JAFLQW010000202.1 GCF_017313335.1 Phormidium pseudopriestleyi FRX01
GATCGTGACTTAAATGCGTCCATAAAGAAAGGAAAACGCGGATAGTTCAGCCGTGTAAGCCTAGTGATGGAAAGGTCTTGGAAGATCCAAGCTAGGAACTAAACATCATACAATTAAGTTTGAGTAAGTTTTGGAGAGCGGAAGACTTACAATTTTAAAAGTACAAGCCCGGTTTAAAACCCGAGCGACTTAATTCCAAAACAAAGGTGATCTATGCCACCTCGTTGGCCTCGTCAACCCGATCGCCGTGAACCAGATTACCGGAAACTCGACGATCGCATGAATTTCGCCGTCCATGTGGCCCTGTTTGCGGCGAGCAATTCCGGCCTCTGGTTTTTCCGGTCCTGGCAATCTCCCCCGTGGCCCTGGACCCCTTGGCTCACCAGCGCTTGGCTATTGCTGTTAATCGCTCACGGGGTTTATATTCTCGCAATTGCAAATTATTCTGAAGAATCTAATGGCTAATTCCAGTAACACTGAAAAAATAGAAACACTGGCCGCTCAGATTGCCGATCGCGTTTATATCGATGTCGCCAAATGGCGTCTGCGCTTAGATGACGCTCATCTGCACACCCTCTTGGCTGAACAACTCTATCCCTTAGTCAGCGAAAATGCAGCCGTCAATGAATCCGACGTGAGCAAAGTGCTTGCCGGAATCAACGTTAATCTCGGTGGAGGACGGCGACAAATTCCCCTAATCGATCTGATTCCCACCGGCGAACAAATGGACCTCCTCAGCATCCTAGAAGAGTATCAGCGCGAACTTTAGTCCTTAAGGCTAGAAGACAACCACTCGAACCGGACTCGACAAGAGCTTTGCCATCAGTGGGGCGCTTGAGGAAAACATCCCTCGGGGGCATTTTGGGCCCCTGGGTCAGTTTCTGACCTGGGCAGTATTTCTCAGGTCCAAATCACGGTTTCGCGATCGGGAATCCAGCCTCTCCAGGAAATGAAATTCATGAAAACACAAGAGAAACACGGTAGGGCTGGTAGCCTCGCCTCTAAAGATGCTATGTGGAAAGCCCACACGAGCGGTTTTAACCGCCTACACTGTAGTCTAACCATGATGAGGGTCGTTAATGTAGCGCTCTATCGCATTTTTCTGCAAAACTCTACCCTTATAGAGTATCATTAGACAAAGGCAAGTTTTCTGGACAATGATGTGCTACCCAAATTCGGTAAAAAACCGGCAACAGTGGCAGTCAAGCAGAAAACGTGTAAGTTGTTTAGAACTGGAACGTTTGGATATATCAATGCGGGCTGTAATGGCGAGTCATATCCTTCGCAAGCTAAACGTAAAGGGAAAGTTCAAATTAGATTTGAGCGGACTTATTAGAGGCGTTTTGACAGCGCCCATCAGAATTAGGCTTTGGTCTAAGGCTGTGCAAGAATCCCCGTGTCTTTAGACCGGGGAGTGTCAACCTCTAAAGTTTATTTGATCCGGCACGGAATCGCCGAAAACCGGGCAGATAATGCTCCAGACGAGAACCGCCAGCTTACTAAGGAGGGGGTTCAAAAAACCCGGAAAGTGGCGAACCGTCTGCATCTTATGAATATTCATTTCGATCTGATTTTGACCAGCCCTCTGCTGAGGGCAAGGCAAACCGCTGATATTCTCCAAACTGCCGGCCTAGGTCATAAGATTAAAGAATCTACTTCCCTGGTCCCGAATGGGGATATCAATAACTGGCTCAACTGGTATCAGCAATGGCGTCAAAGTGGCGGGCATTGTTTGGCCCTCGTCGGCCATCAGCCGGATCAGGGCAACTGGGCCGAAATTTTGGTATGGGGAGAACCCAAAGAAGGACTGATCCTCAAAAAAGCTGGGGTGATTGGTTTGGTCCTCCCTGAAACTGGGGATCCCGTGGGAAATAGTTTCCTATTTTGGCTAACCTCCCCCAAATTATTGCTATAAATTAATTGGCGATTCGTTATAAAATGATGGGGTAGCTAAATCATCAATTCATAACGAATCAGTCCTTAGTCCTCCGGCTTGATTGGTGCACTAAAAACTCTGAAAGCATTGAAATTCAAACCTTTTATCCCCTGAAGCGCTGCGGATATTGAGGGGGTGTTCCATAAAGGATTTTTGTAAAAGCAGGAACAGTCCCAGCAGATCTGATAAGTTAGCTTGAAGATATTTAATTACAGCGAAGGCTAAACCTATGACTGTCGCGGACGAACTAAAGACCGGTTTTGAATTTAAGCCCGGGTTAGAAGGCGTTCCGGTCACCCTATCCAGTATCAGTTTCGTGGATGGGAAGAAAGGAATTTTGGAATATCGCAATATTCCCATCGAAGAACTGGCCCTCAAAAGCACCTTTCTGGAAACCTCCTATCTATTGATCTGGGGCGAACTCCCGACCCAAACCGAACTGGATGCATTTGAGAAGGAAATTCGCTACCACCGCCGCATTAAATATCGCATTCGGGACATGATGAAATGTTTTCCCGAAAGCGGTCACCCGATGGACGCCCTGCAAGCCTCAGCTGCTGCCCTCGGCTTATTCTATTCCCGTCGGGCTTTAGATGATCCAGCCTATATTCGCGCGGCGGCGGTCCGGTTGTTGGCAAAAATTCCAACAATGGTGGCGGCATTCCAAATGATGCGGAAAGGGAATGACCCGATTCAACCTCGGGA
>NZ_JAFLQW010000386.1 GCF_017313335.1 Phormidium pseudopriestleyi FRX01
CAGTGCCCATCAGACTTAGGCTTTGGTCTAAGGCTGTGCAAGAATCCCCGTGTCTTTAGACATCGGGAGTGTCAATAAAATTCAATTATTTGCTTTTTGGCAGATTTTTGGCTTGTTCTACTGCAATTTCCCGCAACGCTTGGTAGGAATTGGCATTTGAGGTACCTTCGATCGCCTTGACTGCCAAATCTTGCACCTGTTTGAGTGCCGATTCCAGTTGTTTAGTCAGGGTTTTGATTCGTTCTTCTTGGTTGTTAATGCTCACTTCTAATGCGCTGATTTGCAGTTGATAGGACCGCTGGAGTCCTTCTACTTCTTTACTCCGCAGATCCGAGGCGATTTTGGCTTGATAGTTGCCAATATTTCGTCCAGTGTCTTTGCCATTCTTGATATGGGTTTCCAGTTCTTTGGGATGTGCCTCAACTTTGGCTTTAGCTTCGGCATATTGTTTCTCCCGTTCGGCGATCGCGGTTTCCCGTTCGGTCCATTCTTGTTCTTGGGTTTGGCGGGTTTCTGCCAGTTCTTGATACAAACCTTTTTGGGTTTGTTCATATTCTTCCTGAGCCAGGTGGCGATCGAGTTCTAAGCTGTAGCGGTATTCCTGTGCATCCCGTTGCCGCTGTTTCTGCCGCGTGGTATTGCGTTCTTTAATCTCACGTTGATGGGTTTCTTGTTCTTTTTCCCAGGTTTTCTTTAGGGTTTGGACTTGTTCCTCTAAGGTATCCTGGCGATCGGTGATTTCTATTTGAAAGGTTTTAGCTCGCTCTTGATAGGTTTGGATTAACCCCTCTAAAGTCTCCTCGGATACTTCCAAATCATGTAAAGTTTGAAGGTCTTCCACCTCCTGATTCACCGATTCTTCCAGTTCATGAAGTTTAGTCGCCTCCTTAGTCAGTCGCTCAGATAAATCGCTAACAGCACCCCCAAACCCTAATTGCAACAGTTGCAAACTATCAATGGTCTGATTGATTTTCTGTTGGGCGGTTGGTGTAGGATTCATCTGGGTTTTAGCTTCGGGAGAATTGATTTCTTTAACGGCTGAAATGGTACTTTTCGCCGCCGCTTGTTTTTCTCTGGCAAGTTGCGTGACTTGCTCCTCTAGTCCTGAGTTTTCCTTTTCTAATTCCTCAAAAGCTTCCATGATTTCCGCTTTTGTGCTTTTAGAGGTGATTTTTTTCGCCATCAGACTTCTCCAAACAATATTGAGGGTTTAAATCTTTACGATGAGTTTTTGCAACCTACAAATACCGGATTTGGTATTACTTAGAAGATGCACTCACATTAGATGAGGTTTGAAAAGCTCGCATTGCTAAATCTTGAGCTTGTCGCGTCGCCGCTTGTAGCTGGGCGTTAATATCGGCAATTTGTTGAGTTTGGCGTTCGATATTGCTGTTGAGGGATTGCAGAGTCAAATCATAGCCTTGCTTGGTGCCTTCCCACTCTTTCTCGAACAGGTCAGATTTAACCTTGGCTTCGCGCTTAACTTCGGCGATCGCCTCTTCTTTTGCTTTAGTATAAGCTTGTTTCAATTCTTCCTCAAATCCAGCAATCTTCTGCTGATTTGCGGCAAACTCGGCCTGATGTTCAGTCAAATATTTCTCCCGTTCCGTCCAGTTCTTTTGTTTCTCCCGGGCAATTTCTTTTAATTCTCGCTCTTGTTGCCGCTTCCGTTCTTCATATTCATCAGTTTCTAATTCTTGAATTCGCAACCGTTCATATTCATAATCTGCCGCTTCCTGTTCCCGTTCTTTGGTGACAGTTTCATCTTGTCCTTGAACTACACTGTCAAATTCTTCTTGCTCTTTTTGCCATGCTTTGCGCTTTTGCGCCTGGTCCGTTTCAATGGTTTCTTGTTGTAAAGCCGCCTGATTATCCAGTAGGGCTAACTTTTCTTGGTGTTCTTGGGTGAGAATGTGAAGGGCATCAGCAACGACTCGAATTTTGCGTAATTCTTCTAGGCGATCGGCTTCAATGGCGATCGCCCGTTTGAGTTCATCCAGTTTAGCGGTTTCTGTACCCAGTTTCTCCGCCAGTTGGGTAACAACACCCCCAAAATCCAGTTGCAGATCCGCTAATCCTTTGACAATGGTATCAATGGTGTAAGTCGAGGCAACGGCGAGGAGTTCTTGATTTTTCTCCTTCTCAGCTTCCTCCTCTTTCGTAGCGACTTTGGAGGCAGTCTCTTGGCGACTGGCAAGGAGTTGTTGAAATTGGGCTAAAATTTGAGCTTTACTGTCTTTAACCGGGGTTTGGGACATGAATTTTTCTCCAATTTAGGATAGTTTAGATGCGGAAAGTTTAACCAAATGGGTGACTTAGAACCGTGGGTAATTAACTCATCCCTTGATTAACGGATGGGGTAAATTTGACATTTTGCACCAGGGGTAACAACCTGCGAGGGTTAAAATCCCCGCCTGTAGGGGCGCGAGCATGATCGCCCCTACGTCGGTTAAAAACCGACTAAAAACATCACCCTATACTATAAGACTTTCAGTCGGTTTCAACCGACTTTAGCTGTTAGACGGGGGTTTTAACCCCCGTCGGTTGTTGCCCCTTTACTCTAGCTGGCGATTCGAGAGAAGCTGGAGAATGGCATGACAGCGATCGCAACGGTTTCCTTGCCAGCAAAAACACTCATCTACCACCTGTAAAAGCATCGCTCTCATTTGGCGATTTTGCTTTAATAATGCCGCATAATTCTGCTGAACCGAAGTAACGACTAGATGCAAATGTTGAAAATCTTCACTGAGGAGTTGTAAATCATTCAAGGTATCCGTGCGAATCTCCTCAATTGTACTCAGATTTCCTTTCAACTGATTTTCCCAGACTGACTGGCGGGTGAGGTTGGCAATTTTTTCCATGAATTTATCTAAAACCCGGTGAAGGGAGAGATGCGACTGCACCTCTCCGTTGTTTTATTGGACCTAATTAACCCGTAATTAAAGCAGGTTCTCGCATTAATTCATGAGAAACTGCCGCAGGCAATGCCATCTCTCCAGAAGTTGGACTATCCAAATGAGCCGCCATCAAACAAGCAATATCCGCCGGAGGCAGATTATCCAAACAAACCATTTCTCGGGTTCCTTCCAAATCAATCATCCGACTCAGATTTTGGGGGTCAGACAAGACGATCGCCGCTTGTTCCACCATCTCCCAATCGGACCGTTCAATCCAGTCCCATTTAAGACTATAATAATTAATCGGTTTAATCACCCCATTCTCATCAGGCTTTTGTCCAGAATGCTTAATGAAATCTGGAACAAATACCCCTTCTGCGGGTTCAA
>NZ_JAFLQW010000300.1 GCF_017313335.1 Phormidium pseudopriestleyi FRX01
AGGGCAGTTTGGGGAATTTAGCATTACCCCAAGCGATCGCCAATCGGTGATCATCTATCGGAGTGGTTTGATGGTAGCCGCCCTCAGTTTCGCGATCGCCACTGTTTTGCTCTTCTGGCAAGGAACCACCCCCGCAATCCTTACCAGTCTCAGCGCACTCTATGCCTGTTTCTGTCTGGCACTCGGCGTCAGCTTACTGACGATTCACATTTATCTCAAAGTCCTCCATCGCTTCCTTCAAGTCTGTTGGGCGATCGGTGCCGTCACTGCATTAACAGTGATTTTTACTCGTCCTGACCCCTTCGTAGTCATAGTTTATCACGAGGCGATCGCCCTAGTTGGTATCGGATTTACCTTTGTCGCATTAACGGGCATCTATTTTAAAGAAGCCTTTTGTTTCAATCGCCTAGAAACTAAATTACTCACTCCCTTAGTCCCCTTGCTAATTTTAGGTCACCTCTCGGGTTTATTAACTCCCTCAATGGAACAAAATTTATTAGCAGTTTGGGCCATTCTCTTTCTAGTTTTTGCTCTGCGAAAAGCGGGACAAGACATTCCCGCAGATATTGGGGATAAAAGTGTTTTTGCCTACCTCAAGCAACAGGAAAAAGGGCAAGTTTAATTCCCAGATTCAGACTTTTGGGAGGCCATCAGTCCTTTCATTTGTTCCAAACTGCACTTTCCCCTAAAATTCAAGGGGGGGGGGTACGATCGCCGTCCATCCCCTGGATAACAAACCTTCCCTGGTGAGCCATCACCAAAGAAGGAATCATTAGGGTACTTGTAAGATGCGATCGCCGATATTTCCCCCCGATTTTTCGATAGGAGTCATTAGGGTTAATGTATCTGGAAGAACGAGCATTTTGGGTCGCCTGGTCGCAAATTCCCGCAGTCGGCCCGGTGTTGCTGGGGCGCTTGTTTAAATATTTCGGCAGTTTAGCTGCTGCTTGGCAAGCTGAAGAGGAGGCTCTCACTCAGGTTCAGGGGTTGGGTCGGCAACTGGTGGAAAAAATTGTCACAAGGCGATCGCAACTTAATCCCGAACAACTCTATACCGAACATCTGCGCCAAAATCCCAATTTTTGGACCCCTGCGGACCCTGATTATCCGCGTTTGCTCGGGGAAATCCCCAACCCACCCCCCCTGCTGTATTACCAGGGTCAAGTCGATCGCCAGGAAACCCTCGGCAATCGCCCTATTGTCGGCATTGTCGGCACTCGTCACCCCTCGGAATATGGACAGCGATGGACTCGCCGAATTAGCCAGATTTTGGCGGAATGTGGCTTTACCATTGTCTCTGGAATGGCCGCAGGCATTGATACTCAGGCCCATCTCGGTTGTTTAGATGCCGATGGCCGCACGATCGCCGTCTTTGGAACTCCCCTCAACAAAATATATCCGGAAACCAATCGTCATCTCTCCGAAAAGATTATACAAAAAGGATTGTTTTTGAGTGAACATCCCGTGGGAACCCTCACAAGGCGAGAACATTTCGCACAACGCAATCGGATTATTGCCGGGTTAAGTCGGGCAGTTTTGGTGATGGAAGCACCGGAGCAATCAGGGGCACTGATTACCGCCAAAGTTGCCAATGAATACAGCCGGGATGTCTTTGCCTTACCCGGACGCATTGATGACCCCAATTCTCAAGGCTGTTTACGACTGTTGAAAAATGGGGCCGAAACCATCATCAATGAAACAGAATTGCTGGAAATGCTAGGGGCCATGCCCAAATATCATCCAACCTCTTCCCCGACTGCTGCAACTACAGTAGTGCCACCCCTGCCATCGGTCCCGGATTTAGACCCCCCATTGCAACAAGTCTGGGAGGCGACTGCGATCGAGCCTATCCCCTTCGATCTCATTGTATCCCAAGCCCAACTCGATGCCGCCTCGGTATCCAGTGCGTTATTACAACTCGAATTAATCGGCTTAGTCGAGCAATTACCAGGAATGCGCTATCGCCGCAGTTGAATAGGGGGTTTCTCCAGGGAAATTACCCCTATTCATCCAGTCGGTGTCTTTGGAAGCGCCGTCAGCCGCACCAAAGATGATATGAACATTCTGGAAATCATCTATGAAGATCACCGCAAGGTGGATACCCTCTTCATGGAAATCGAAAACACCAGCGACGCTAAAAAACGCGAAGAATTCTTCGCTCAAATCTATAAAGACCTTACCGCTCACTCCGAAGCTGAAGAAGAAGTCGTCTATCCCGCTATCCGCGCTCAATTACCAAAAGTGCAACATCTGTATGACGAGCAGGCTCAGATGAAACAACTCCTCGAAACTATCAAATCCAGCAATGGTAGCGATGCGAGCTTTATGACTCGTGTCAAACAGTTGAAAGAAATGGTGCAGCATCACGTCAAGGAAGAAGAGGGCGATATGTTCAATAAATTCCGCCAGACGATGAATGAGGCCCAAATGGAACAACTCTCCAAGCAGTTTAAGGAAGCCAAAAGCCGAATTCAGCAATCAATGGCGTCCTAAGCTCACGACTCAGTTGAGGCGGTTGCTAACCTAATGTTGTAAATCAGCTAAAATGGGGGGTGTAATGCCTCCCTTTTTTTTGTTTTTAACCGATTATAGAGCGGGGCGTTGTTTTTCTTGCGTCGGCATAGAATTTTCCGTAAACTTTTTAAACTACCCCTTATAAATAGAACGAATTCTCGGGAATCGCCCCCTATCTTTTTATAGATTTTGAATCTAATCCTCTAGGCATATCGTTTAAGTTTGAGGTCAAATTTCCTGGGTTTTAAAGGGAAAAATTAACCCCGATTGGTTGGAGTGAGCAAGACAGGCAAGATAGGGCCTGCGCATTGCACCCCTACATGAAATAACGATTTTTCATGTAGGGGTTTGGTCTGATTACCCTTTTCCCTGATGTAGGGGTTTGGTCTGATCACCCTCTTGATGGCCATCTCATCGAAGCCCCTACAAATACACCTTGACAGGGCTAGGCCTTAACCCCTACCCAGGGACTGTAGTTACGGAAGGGGAAATTCGTTTAAGATGGCTCACAACAGCCGATCGCGCTGGTCTTCAGTAGGGAAATGCAACCCGATTTCGGGATAGGGTTATCCACAAAGGAGTTTGTTTAATGAATAACTTTTACGAACAGGATGTTTTATTACTCGAAGTCACCCGGGAGAGATCGATTCGTCGAACCGTAATGGTCTTAGAAACTAAGCGCAAACGCATCCGCGAGGACCTCTTGGAACTGATCCAGAATATGCCATTGTTAGCCCTACCTGTAGCGTTAACTCGGGACGCACCCGAAGAATCGCAAGACATCCTGCTAGAGGCATTATCTCGGATGGGGGATGAAGCTTTTGCGCGCTGGATTGCCGAAGGGATTCTCGATCGCCAGTCTCCATCTGAGATTCCCGAGTCTTAGCCTGCAAAAATCACCGGGAATCCTGCTGAACTTAACCCATCAGCGATCGCCTCGCCACCCGAATCCCCAGGGACCAGACCTCCATTTATTCTTGATCCTGGTTCTCCAGTTCCAGTTTCGGTAATTCCTGTAATTCCTCTAATTCCTGCAATTCCTGCAACTCCGGCAGTTCCTGGGGTTGCGCCTCGACTTCTTCGGGTTTACTCAGTTTCTCCAACTCGGGCAAGGCTAACAATTCAGGCTGTTTCTCCTCGATGACAACCGGCATTTGTAGGGGTTGGACCGTCTCAACAAAACAACTCGCCAGGGGTAGAGCCCGCTCCAAGTCATCCAGGGGCCTGGGAATCACCATCACGGAGGTCAGTTCTCCAATCCGTTCGGCTTCAAACATCCCCGCTTCCACAGCAACCACCACATTTGCTACCGTGCCTCGGATAATCACCGTGCATAACCCGTCGCCAATCTTTTCATAGCCGGTTAAATCCACATCAGCAGACTTGAGCATGGCATCTGCCGCACCCACCAACGCCGGAAATCCTCGGGTTTCCAACAGTCCGATCGCTTGATGGCTCGGACGGCCTTGATTGCCTTGGGCCAAATCCATCAACCGCGCACCGATTGGGAGGATAGCTTCCAAATTTGCCAAGGGACGGGGTATAACCAGCTTAGAAACCACTTGACCAAACTTTTCGGCAGTTTCAGCACCGGCTTCTACAGCCAAGCGCACATCTGCCGTTTTACCCCGGACCACTGCCGTGCAGTGACCGCCCCCTATTTTTTCAAATCCAACTAAAATCACCCCAGCAGATTTGAGCATCATATCGGCACAGCCGACGATCGCCGGGAAACTTTGGGTCGATACTAAACCCAAAGCTAAATCCTGAAGGTCGTGAATGCGAGTTTTTTGCTCGCGCTTTACCAGTCCTACATCGCGTCTTTCCATCTTGCCTCTCCCTCAAACATGACCGAGGTCCCCCATTAGCTGAGAGTGTCGGTTCTCAATTTTTTCACCTGATCTCAAACGTAACATTTCAAATTAAATAGGGACTAAATCTAATCCTCTGGGATAGGTTGGATGGGGTGTTGTTTATGGGGAAACAAGGTTTGCATCAATTGGTTGAGATGCGCTTGTCCATAGATATAAGCGGGAGAGGATGGAACAGGGGGTGGATCTGGGGGTGTTGCCGGAGGTTCTGCGCCATTGTCATTACTGCTGATGGGTGGCGATCGCTCCGGAGTCGGAGGTTCCGGCTCAGATGCAGTGGCCGGTTCTGGCGGTTGCAGCAAATCGGGTGGGACCGGATCCGGGGCGACTGGGTTGGGACTCGAAGGCGATACCGGACCGGGATTAGCGGCAGTAGTGCTCTCCACCTCAATCCATTGACGACTTTCGTCTCCGAGTAAGGAACCTGGGGCAATTACTTCATTAGATGCAACCGTGGGATGGAGTAAAGTTGTGGCGCTGCCGATGCAAGCATTTGCACCGATTTTGCCAGTTCCGATCGCCAAGACCCCGGCACCGAGGGTCGCTCCTTCTTCAATAATCAGATTGCCTTGACAGGCTTGTAGAATGGAACCCATGCCAATGCAGACACCCGCGGCGATTTCGATGCGAGTACCTGGAGATGCCTGGAGGATGACTCCCGAGGCGATCGAGGCACCTTCATCAATAGTGACATCGCCACTTATATAAATATTGGGATTCCGATTGGGTTGCAGTGGCGGCAAATACATGGGAAATGGAACCTTTAAAGGTCGGACGATCTCGATTTTCCCCCCCGGTCATCTCCGGTATAGGGAAAGGTTAGGAAACGAGAGGTGGACAGCCCAAATTTAAGGGGAAGTCAAGATGCGATGCGATCGCCTCTCTCCTTGACTCGGAGGGCGGATTGCCACAGAATGCAGCGACTGCTTGGCATCCACTCAACCCGCTGGACTTTTGGGCCACCCCCTGACGCTTCCCTTCAGACTAGGGTCGTTGAACGATCGTTTCCACCACACGCCGCTTGGCTTTCGGGTCAATTCCAATGATGCGAACATATTCACCTGGATATTGACGCATAAACCCTTCGATCGCCCCGAGTGCTTGGGATTTATTTTGGGTATCGATCGCCCCGCAGGTTTCCCAAGACCCGGTGCTAAAGCGCCGCTTACTGACGTGCTCGGCACCGAGGCGCAATCCTTGGGTGAGGATTTGACGCACCGTATCAGCCACTTCATTACCCAGGTTACCCGAGCCACCAGAGGGGGCGCTATTATAGCTGCTGCTGTAGTTTTTCCCGGCAGAGGATGCGCTGCCATTGCCATTGGTGGCGACGGGTTCGTTGGGCCGTTGGATGATGGTTTCAAGCACCCGACGTTTGGCTTTCGGGTCAATCCCGATCAAGCGCACATATTCACCCTGATGTTCGGCCAAGCAATTGGCTAATTCGGCCAGCACTTGGGACAGATTATTGCTCTCAATCCCAGCACAGCTTTTCCAGGATCCGGTCCGGAAGCGTCGCTCATCGACGTGTTCGGTGCCCAGACGCAATCCTTGAGTCAGGATTTGATTGACTTGATCGGCCAATGGAGTGGGTAGTCCACCGCCGTTTCCGCTCGATGCGCTGTAGCTGCTGGGGGTGTTACTGGGGCGATAGGAGCTGGTGCCGTTGCTGCTGGAGACCTGAGAGTTCGGGCGTTGGACGATGGTTTCCAGGACCCGGCGCTTGGCTTTGGCATCGATGCCAATTAAGCGGACATATTCGCCGCGATGTTCCGCTAAACACTGTTCTAGGGAGGAGATAACTTCCGAGAGATTTTGGCTGGAAATCGGAGCACAACTTTGCCAGGAGCCTGTGCGGAAGCGTCGCTCATCCACGTGCTCGGTACCGATCCGATATCCACCGGCTAGGAGGTCCCGGACTTGGGAGATAGCTTCTTGAGTGATTGTCATAGTCTCTTGTTTAGTAGCGTTGCCATTAGAACTTACAGCACCAGGGGTTTCATTGCGAATCTGGAGAACGCAGGAACTGTCTGCCACACAGTGATACCCGCTGCGTAAGGCTTCGTTGATGCCGAGGACATGGGTGGCGAATTTGGTATCCGTCTCTGTCACATTCGGCAAGCGATCAGCCTGTTGCTGGTTGGTAATGATCGCTCCAGAGGGAATGTATTTGCCTGGGGGAATTTCTACATCTTGAATTAGGGCGTGCATCATGACGATACAGCCGGTGCCGACTCGGGCATTAAAGACGGTGGAACGAAAGCCGATAAAACAGCTATCCCCGACGTAGGCGGGACCGTGAATTAGGGCCATGTGGGCGATCGAACAATTTTTGCCGACCCATACAGAATAGGGATTGTTGTCATCCCCAACCACTCGTCCTTCATCGAGTCCGTGAATCACGACGCCATCTTGGATGTTGCTGCTTTCTCCGATATAAAAGGGGGTGCCTTCATCGGCGCGGATTGAGGTCCCTGGTGCAACCAGGACATGAGCACCAATTCGGACATCTCCAATAATATTAGAGAAGGAATGAACGTAAGCGGTTTTGTGGATCTGCGGCTCGGCCATGTTTTTTGACCAAGGCGTGGGCGGAGCCGCCTTACTGCGGACTACCATATCTGAATTACTCCTTCAAAGAATGCGACTAGAATCGGCGTCAGACATTCAGAATTCAGAATTCGTTTGACGCAGGGTACGCCGACTTGCTGTCACCTGTGCACTATCTTGCGCGAGCGATCGCACAAGTTTAAGTGAATCCTCTCAAGAATTCTGACTCCTGACGCCTGACTCCATACCGAATGCGATCGCTGACGTTGGTCTGTTTTGTCTATACTGACTAACGAAAGCGATCGGTTTCTTTCTTGCTGTAAAGAATGCGATTTTCAACATTCACCGTGTCTACGATCGCAATGACTGCTGCGTCCACGGGCCTCTCGTCATTACGGATCACCTGCCGCGCTGCACTGCCGAGGGTGACCAGCACCCATTCCCCTATACCCGCCCCTACATTATCCGCAGCGACTTCGTATTTGGGGATAAGTTGTCCCTCCTCGTCTATCAATTGCAACAGGAGTAATTTAACCCCTTGCAGATTGGGATCCTTTTGTGTACTGACGACGGTCCCGCGAACTTGGGCAAGTTGCATGATTTATGCTCTATTTATCGGCTTAAACGAATGCCTGTGGTGCTTTCCCGGAATTGCTCCACGGCTTCGGTGTAGCGAATCGGTAGAACATACTCTAGGTTCTCATGAGGACGGGCAATGATGTGGGTTGACAGCACTTGTCCACCATTGACTCGTCTGACATTTTCCACAGCAGCACCCACGGAGGCTTGCACTTCCGAGACATCTCCGCGCACAATGACGGTGACGCGACCACTTCCGATTTTTTCATAGCCGACTAAGGTGACGCGGGCTGCTTTCACCATTGCGTCTGCTGCTTCTACAACTGCGGGAAACCCTAGTGTTTCTACCATTCCAACTGCGATTGACATGAATTTGACTCCCAACGTTAATGTTGATATTTACTGTAATGCGTCAATGACGCTTTCTTTCGGTCCAAGTCAGAACGGTGGTTCTGAATGGGGTTAATACGTTCGGAACTGCTCGACGGCTTCGGTGTACCGGATCGGCAGCACGTATTCTAGGTTCTCATGCGGACGGGCAATAATGTGGGTGGAGACCACTTCTCCGCCATTGACACGCTTGACCGATTCGACCCCAGCCGAGACGGAGGCTTGCACTTCTGATACGTCTCCGCGCACGATTACGGTCACGCGAGCGCTGCCGATTTTTTCATATCCCACAAGGGTTACGCGGGCAGCTTTTACCATCGCGTCAGCCGCTTCTACCACGGCTGGGAAGCCTCGGGTTTCAATCATTCCCACTGCTATAGGCATTTCTTCGGTCTCCTGAATGGATGAGTCGGTTTAATTCAATCTAAGCTGCGATCGTTCAGCGGTCGGTCTTCCCGAACGTTTTCAGTTATCGTAAAGCTATCCTCTCCCTTTATCAAGAATAGGTGAATCTTGTATCCCTTGACAATATAAATAATAATCATGTTTACAAATAAAAGTAATTATAAAAACTAATCTTGTAAAGAAAATTAATATTTTATTAATAAAATTAATGTTGAAATGGGGAAGGACTTCGACCGACTGGGGCCATGAGTGCTGAAGTGGGCGCAGTTGCATCAGGGATCAGTCCCACTTGAGGGGGTCGAACTGCCGATCAAGATCCCTGCACTGAACCGAATCAACGGATTAGCCTAGGGTCGATCCCGGCACTATTGTCAAGGCCCTCAAAAAGGTCAGAATGACTCCGTTGCGACGAACCGTACCCTCGTCTCGCCTTCACGGTCGATCGCCCGGGGTTCCACAGGAATTGTCCCCAAATCTTCCAGTATTGGCAGTCAACTACCTACACTGACTAAGAGTACAGTGTAGGCTTGCAGGAAACTGTAAGCCTTGTTGACCAGCTTTAGTTCCTAATAGGGACTCCGTTATTTGAGTCAAGACACCCTAGAATACGTGCCAGTTCTAGGCTCTGTCGTCTGAAGTTAAACAGGCTATAGGGAAAAACCAGTGCTTCAGACTTCTTCAAGCTCTTATAACATTAGCGAGGCAAACCATACCAACGTAAGTTGAGAGTTCAAAGTAATGCGAATTTTTGTACTAGATAAAAATCTGAAAACTCTTGACCCGTGCCATCCCGCAAGGGCAAGAGAACTCATAAAAAAAGGGAGGGCTAAAGTATTCAAATGCTACCCATTTACTATTGTGTTGCAAAATAGAATCGTTGAGGAATCTACAACACATTCCCACAGAATCAAAATTGACCCTGGCAGTAAAACGAGCGGGATTGTCGTTGTCCAAGAAAAGACAGGGCGCGTTACCAACGCCTTAGAAATTTCTCACAGAGGACAGCAAATTAAAAATTCCCTTGAATCCCGTAGAGCTTTAAGAAGGGGTCGTCGTAATCGTAAAACTCGTTACCGCAAGCCTCGCTTTTTAAATAGAACCCGTAAGGCTGGCTGGCTGCCACCCTCTCTAGAAAGCCGGATTGCCAATATTGAGACTTGGGTTAGGCGAATCAGGAAAGTTTGTCCAATTGCTGCCATCTCTCAAGAGCTAGTTCGATTTGATTTACAGCAGATGCAAAACCCTGAGATTAGTGGGATTGAATACCAGCATGGGGTGCTATTTGGGTTTGAAGTTAAGGAGTATTTACTTCAAAAATGGGGCAGGAAATGTGCCTACTGCGGCGCTGAAAATGTCCCGCTTGAAATAGAACACATCCTCGCCAAAAGCAAGGGTGGTTCTAACCGAGTCAGCAACCTCTGTCTTAGTTGTCATTCCTGTAACCAATCCAAAGGGAATAAACCTG
>NZ_JAFLQW010000247.1 GCF_017313335.1 Phormidium pseudopriestleyi FRX01
ATTTTACTCCATTTGACATGGATTTAGGAGTTGTTTAGGAGATTTATCTGTGGACTGGCGATTCGAGAATCGCCTCTACATTTGGCGTTTAATCCCAAATTTGGTTGTTAAAAGGTTTTTGGTTGTATTAGCGGGCGTAGGCAGGGTTTTTGGACTGGCGATTCTCGAATCGCCTCTACATTACCCGAAGCCCCCTTTGACCATCGCTGTTGCTAGACTGGAGAGTACAGTAATGGAGCAATTCATCATGGCGACTAAAGCCTTGTCACGGTATGTTAATCGCAACCCTGAGATTTTAGGCGGAGAACCTATTATCACGGGCACTCGGACATCAGTTCGCGCCATTGTGGGGCTATGGCAGATGGGCATTATGCCAGAAGAAATTCTCAGCCATTTGCCTCATCTGACTTTAGCGCAAGTGTTTGATGTCTTGAGTTTTTATCTCGATAATCAAGGGGAAATTAATGAGTACATTGAAAAAAATCGCGTACCTGATGAATTAGTCCATCCATCTGTTAAGTCGGTGTTGAGGGCAGGATGACATCTACTGCAACACTTTACACCGATGAGGATATATCGGCTTTAGTTGCCACACTTCTCAAAGCGCGGGGTCTGGATATCACTACGGTTCCCGCACAAGGGGCGATCGGCAGGACTGACGATGCCTTTGATGCTCTGGAACCAGAAACATCAGACTGGGATGAGGAGGATGAGGTTATACTCGATCGCATTCCTCGCCCGTTGCAGAAACTGCCCCAGTCTTAGGGAATAAAAGACTAAATCATGGCGACAACGAACAATCAACCGCCTCTGTGTCTACCTAAGTGAGAGAATTAGTTAAAAAGTCTCTATAAAAACGACTTTTGATACCCGGATTTGGTCTGATTGAATGATACAGAAGACTTAGGCAAAAGAGGGTTTAAGGAGTAGCTCTGAATTGGTGGTAAATTTGATGACAAAAAATTGTGATTTCACGTAGGGGCGCAATGCTTGCGCCCGGTCAAGGGCGCAAGCATTGCGCCCCTACAAATACACCTTGACAGGGCTAGGGTTTAAGGAGTGCGAGCATCTTGCTCGCTTTCTTTATAAACAGCATTTTGCTATCTTTATCACTCCCAAACAGCACCCAACACTCCCAATATATCCCCCGGTAAAAAACCCGGGGTTCTCCACAACTCACCTAGGCGGTATTCGCCCTTAAACCAAAGCCGGTTGAGGGACGGAAATTGCCTCGCCGGATAAACTAAAGGCGCGGGATTCGGTAATCTTCACCTGGACTAACTGTCCCTTCAACTGATTAATATCCCCGGTAAAGAAAGTGAGACGGTTGCCGCGTGTTCTTCCCATGACTTGAGTGGGGTCTTTGGTATTCTGCTCTTCGACTAGGACTTCTTCAATTCGTCCGAGATACCGCTGCGATCGCTCGGCAGCTTTGATAGATACTAAGTGATTCAACCGTTGCAGGCGATCGCTCTTGACCTCTTCACTCAACTGATTCTCCCACACTGCCGCTGGTGTCCCGGGACGCGGGGAATAGGCAGCGGTATTGAGCATATCAAAGCTCATCTCTTCTAACAGTTTCAGCGTATTTTCAAACTGCTCCTCAGTTTCCCCAGGGAACCCCACAATCGCATCAGCACTGATAGAAGCATCGGGCATATAGCGGCGAATCATCTCGATAATGCGGCGATATTTTTCATGGGTATAACCCCGAGCCATCGCCTTCAATATATCATTATCCCCAGATTGAAAAGGGATATGAAAATGTTCGCAAACCTTCGGTAATTCCTGACAAGCCCGAATTAATCGTTCCGTGAAATACCGGGGGTGAGAAGTGGCAAAACGAATCCGTTCAATTCCCGGTACATCATGCACGAAATAGAGCAAATCCGTGAGGGTATGTAAATTCCGTCCCTCCGGTGTAGTTCCCGGCAAATCTCTGCCGTAGGCGTCGATATTTTGACCCAGTAAGGTCACTTCTTTATATCCCTGGCGTCCGAGTTCTGCCATTTCGGCGCGGATGGCTTCCGGGGTGCGGGATTGTTCGATGCCACGCACTGAGGGGACAATGCAATAGGTGCAGCGTTCGTTACAGCCGTAAATCACGTTCACCCAGGCGGTAACTTGGCTATCTCGACGCGGTTTTGTGATATCCTCCATGATATGCAACGCCTCTGTCGCCACCACTTGGTTTCCGGCGAACACCTGTTCGAGCAAATCCTCTAGGCGGTTGGCGTGTTGGGGTCCCATGACCATATCCAATTCGGGCACCCGGCGCAGTAGCGCTTCTCCTTCCTGTTGTGCCACGCAACCGGCAACGATTAGGGTGAGGTTGGGTTGTTGGAGTTTGCGTTTAGCTTGCCTGCCTAGGTAGGAATAAACTTTGTGCTCGGCATTATCCCGAATTGAGCAGGTATTGTAGAGGATGAGGTCGGCTTGGTTGGGGTCTTCGGAAAACTGGAACCCCATATTTTCCAGGATACCTGCCATGCGTTCGGAGTCAGCTTTGTTCATCTGACAGCCGAAGGTGGTGATGTGGTAACGACGAGGAATAGAGGACATAACGTGCTATTTTTCGCAAATGAACGGGCCTGTTGGGTCAATGGCAGTCGGGTACTCAACCGGCTATGGGCGGCGATCGCCCCGGTCCAAGCCATGACTCGGATGCAAACATAAACTATTATTATAAAGCTTGCTGTCAATTTTACCCACTGGGAATGGAAATCAGAGCGTTATGATTCAGGAGCGATCGCAATATAAGGACACTTGGGACAACCTCGCCGCCAATATGGATGAGGCCAAACTCTATGTCGCCGGACATACGGATGAGGCAGAATTAGACCGGACGGGCCTCAATACGGTGAATCGAATTGAGAATTTTGTCGGCATTCAATCCCAGGATATTTGTTTAGAAATTGGTTGTGGGGTGGGTCGAGTTGGCAAGTTTTTAAGTCCCAAATGTCAGGAATGGATTGGCACTGATATTTCGGCGAATATGCTTCAATATGCGGCTCAACGTCTGGACGGGTTGGATAATATTGAATTAATCGAATTGAGTGGGGTGGGGTTAGCGGAAATTGCTGATAATTCCATTGATTTAGTCTACTGTACTGTCGTGTTTATGCACCTGTATGAATGGGACCGCTATCAGTATTTAAAAGAAGCATTTCGAGTGTTAAAGTCCGGGGGACGGTGCTTTTTTGATAATGTGGATTTGACTTCCAGTCATGGCTGGGATGTGTTTATGGCAGGGTATGCTTATCCGATTGACCAACGTCCTGCTTATTTGAGTATGTGTTCGACGGGTGAGGAATTAGAAACTTATGCGAGGCGATCGGGCTTTGCAGAGATTAAAATCCATCGTTGGGGAGATGCGCGAGTTGGAGTGACGGGGATAAAACCGTGATGATGGAATTCATTAATGGTCCTGAATTCTATGGCAATCCTCATGGAAGCGGTGGGTTTGAACCTACACTTTCGAGGGGAACGGTCAAAAAGTAAGCATTCTGAAATTTTAAATCAAGAATTAATATGAATCCAGTTTTGCAAGAAATACAAGCGACTCTCATTAACTTAATTGCTCAAGGTGTGGCACTGATACCGGCAATTTTGATTGCTTTGGTTGTGTTGGGTGTAACTTGGTATGCAGCCAATGTGGTTCGTCGTCTGACGATGGCGGCAGGACGGCGAGTTTTTAAGAGTCAATCCCTCCGAATGTTAATGGTTCAAACGGCGTATGTTGCAGCATGGTCCGTGGGAATTATTGTAGCCTGTGTTTTGGCGTTTCCAGGTTTGGCATTAGGAGATATCATTGGGTTATTGGGGTTAAGTTCTGTTGCCATTGGTTTTGCCTTTCAGGATATTTTTAAAAATTTCCTAGCGGGAATTTTGCTGTTATTGCAGGAACCCTTTAGACTCGGAGACCAAATTGTTGTAGAAGGATATGAGGGAACGGTTGAAGAAATTGCGATTCGTTCGACGCAAATTCGCACTTATCAAGGGGAACGAGTTGTTATTCCTAATGCGTCAGTTTTCACCAATGTGGTGCTAGTTAGGACAGCGTTTTCCTGTCGGCGCACGGATTTAGAGATTGGGGTGGATTATAATACTCCATTACCGAAAGCAGTAGATACGCTACTGGATGCGGTGTCCCAGGTTCCGGGGGTGTTATCGAAACCGGAACCGGAAGTTGATGTTTTGGGGTTTGGGGAGAGTTCAATTGATATGATGGTGCGGTATTGGACGGAACCGGATAAACCTTCGGTACGGCGGACTCAAACGAAGGTGGCGATCGCCTTGAAAGCTGCTTGCGATCGCGCCAATATCAATATTCCTTATCCCATCCGCACCCTGTATTATTATGACCAAGAAAAGTTTGCCGATAATAGTCCCGTTTCGGGAAATGGCGATCGCATCTAAGTCAACCGAGGGGGAATTTCTAATTTCCGCGCAGCATTCGGCCTTGGATGACTTTCCAGGTGGAGGGGGTGACTTCCGATGCCGCATGATAGCAGCGGACAATCAACCCGTTGGCATAAAAGTAATCCCCTAATGCCTGCTTTTCCTCTGGGGATAACTTGAGGCGATCGCTGGAAAAATTGAGGGCATTTAACCAAGTTTGGCGAATGCGATCGCGAAACTCATAATGCACTTGATAGGCGGCATTGGTATCGGGAATCTCCGTTTGCAGGGATTGCAACGCGGCGATCGCCTCCTGACAATCTTTAAAAATTCCCACCTCTTCCACCAAGCGAGTCAGAATGCTGACAAAAGCCAAATCTCCGGCGCGATCCAGGGCAAAATTGCTGGTGGAATCGAGTAAATAATCCCAATCCAGAACCAATTGTCGAGTGCGATCGCGGGCCAATTTTCGGGCCAGGTCCCGAGTCAGTTCCCCGGCTGATTTTTCCACATCCAGAGGGCGATCGCAAATAAAGGCCAGATTTTTGGTAAAATCCTCGGAAAGAGTGCCTGCACGAGTGATAAGTTCAGACAAATTAAACCCCAAAATTTCGCACAGACTTAACGCCACATTCCCCGGAGATTCTACTTCCCACCCCTGCTTCAATTGCCGAATCAGGCTATCCGTAGGATAGGGATTTTCTAAAGATAAATCTGGTTCCAAAGTCGCGTTTAAACCCAACACTAAAAACAGCGCTGCAGACCTTTTCGCCGACGGAGGAAGTGGGCCACTATCGCCCTCGGTGGATTCAGAGGCCCATCGCAAGAGCGATCGCAATTTACTGGTTTTCAGGTACTTTTGAGCCGCTGATTCCATTAAAATCAGTAATTTATCCGCCGTGGGATAGTGTATCCCGGACACAAATAAAAAGACTTCTTGCCAGTGGCGCAAGGTCAGATTTTTAGCCGAAATTTGAGCGGCTAAATAATAAGTATCGATATAAATTGCGGTAAAATATTCTTGCCAAGTCACTTGGGTAAAGGCAAAGCGATCCGGCCCAATTTGCACCAGCAAACCGGACCGTAATGCAATTTTTTCCAGCATTTTCTCGACCCGATGGCGGTTTTCAGAAATGCTAGTAGTCAGGGATGTCGAGGGATTTTTGTTCGAGGGATGATTGGCCTTTTTATGTAGATTTGTGGGAACCGGGGGCAAGGAATTTTTATGTGCCGGGTTGAGAGATGGGGGATTTTTGTTTGAATTTTCCGTGGCGTTAGAATTGACATTTGTTGGGACAGAAAAGGGAAAATACTCATCTTTATGCAAATCTAACAAATGCACGGGAATTCGACTGCTCAAATCGGCCCCGGAAAAAACCGAACGTTCAGCGATCGCACTGCGGAAGGCTAATTGTGCCAGCCACAATTTTGCCAATTCCCGATTCATTTCAGGACTCGCCGCAGATCCCGGGGCCGTGGGAATGTTTCCCGCTGCTTCTAGCAGAATGTGAGAAGTCTGCAAATAAAGCCCTGCCCGATTTTCAGGGATAGAGTGAGACCGATCATAGACCAAGCAGAGCAATGTTAGTGAGAGGGGGAACTCAGCCAAGGAACGGGCGTGAGCATTTTCCGGGCGTTGTAAATCCGCTAACAGCAAGTCGCCACTCGGGGTTGTAGCGGAGGGGGTGTTATACCACTGTCGGACCAAACTCGCCTGTTGTGCGTCGTCTAACGGGGCGATCGCCACGGGATGAAAGCTATGCCAGTGATGGTTAAAGACTCCAGATCGGGAACAAGCAACATAGCGATTTTTGGGATAGGTTTCGATAAACCCTTCCAGACGGGCGATCGCTTCAGGGATAACAAACGAGGGAATCGTATGCAAATCATCCAGTAAAATCAAGAATTGACCTTGATCCAGTGCCTCTCGAACCAGTCGATCCACCGCCGGGAAACTACAGCGACGAAACTCATCCGCGATCGCTTTTTCAATTTCCCCCTCCACACCATTCAAGGTTTTAACCGGGATAAACACCGGAATATAGCTGCGCCTGAACACCTCCCCAAACCGGGTTCCCCGGAGGGCTTCTAGGCCGATTTTCCTCAGTAAGAGAGACTTTCCTGAACCGGGCGCACCCCAGAGCATCACCCCATCCCGTTCATTGAGCAGGGCGATCGGGGATTTGAGAGTAGACTCAACTATTGAAGCGTTTAAGTTCGCCATTTCCGGGGTATCTATCTCCCTCACCTGCATCTCCACATAGAGAGATTCTAACGGCATGGGATCGCGAGTTCCTAACAGCTCAATCGTGGCATACCGTTGGAGATAGAGGTTGACATAAGTCTGGGAGGCAGCGGCGATCGCCTCCTTGGTTTTTTTATCCAGAGTTCGGGGAAAAATCCCCAACAATTTACTCTTATCTTCCAACAGAGTATCCGTAGCAATTTGGGCAATACTGGTAGCAGCATCCGCAACAATCGTTTTTCGGGGAATCATAATATAAAAAAATTTGGGTCTAATTCAGGATTAGCCCTATTATGAACTTAATGTTTGATATTTTCATTCTGGCAAAAGTTAGAAGATTCGACAACAGACCCAAAAGGCGTTGTGGGTGTCGGTTGAATCTGACCCCCGGTTGATGAAAATCCGGAGGGTTGATAGGTTGTCGTTAATAGGGTTCCAGGAATGCTGCCACCTCCCAGGCATTGTCCCGGGGACCCGATTTTGCCGTAGCGTCCAAATTGAGCGAGGGACAGGGATGGATCCTAACCGCCAGGTCACTCCCTCCATGATAATTAACCGGATATAGCAAATGATCAGTATCCCAATTTTCAAATTTATGTTTTATACCTGTGATTGTCAATGTAATTTTCAATATTTTGTAACACTTGCTCTAAATATCTCACTATCTTTTCTTTTTCCTCAAGCAATTTACTCCAAAGGATTTGATTGGAAGCCTCCGAAAAAGAAACATTTCCATGTGCTAAGTCACAGCGAATTTTTACCACAAAATTAAGCACAGGATGAATAATTTTCTCCGAAAATGGCAAAGGCCCAAAAACTCCATACATTTCCATGAGACTTTTAATAGTCTGAACATCTAGGTTGCCTGAAATCGGGATATTATTGGGGTCTAAAGTAACGACGGTATTATCTACAACCACTTGAAGGGCTTCCTGGAGATTGTCCGCGATCGTCTCTTTCTTAATCGTTGCATCTCGGAAACTTTTACTCAAATCGTTGAGTAACCACAATTTCTGAATTTTGGGATGGAGTTCTTGGTAGGTTAATTGCTCAATCGCAATGGCATCATGGATAGCCATAATCCCATTTCTGATAGAAGACTCAATTAAATTATAAAGCAGTAAATAGCAATGAGATTTCAAAATTTTTTGGAGTTCTATATCCACTGTATATGGACCCGTCGTAGGGAAAATTATGGAACGCCCAGAACCCGATCCAAGTTTATCAATTTCATCCATTTTATCTACTAATTCAAAATACTTGTCTATTTCAGCCACTCTCCTCTGAAACTCTCGGATAAACATTTTCATAGACGGTGATTGATAATCGGATTTTTTAGCGCTTCGATTCTTTCCAGAGTCTTCTCGGATGGGGGTGTATGAAAACGAACAATGGGGTTGGTGAAAGTCAGGAATCAGCCAGCCGAGCATCTGTATCCAATAAATTGCGGTCAGATTACTACCACAAATCAGCCTGTTTTTGTCAGGCTAAAGTGGACCAGACTTATTGATTCGATTGTATATCTCCTTCCTGACTCTTTCATCTCCTTTCTCTGACAGAACAATGGTTAGAATTGGAGTGTTTTTAAATTTTCTCTGCCGTGATGGAGCCAAATCTTCAAAGCAAAAATTATTCAGGGAATCTAACACCGTTAAGTTTTCTAATCGCAACTGATTCGTCATGAAAGCCGCTAAAGTTCTGACTCTTTCAACCCCATCAACAATTTCCAATCTCTCTGTATTTTCAATTTCAGCCACCAAGATTGAAGGCAGAGGCAAACCCAGCAGAATAGATTCAATGAATTGAGATTGACATCTAACATCCCAATTCATTTCTTGATGATACTCCGGCACGTAAATCTGACTGCAACCCTCCTCATCTTTTTCTAAAAAATTTTGAACGATGATTTCTATGGGGTAGGCTCGCGTATCATAGTCAATGGCTCGTCTGTGAGTATCAATTTGTTCTTCAGCTACAAGGATGCGCTCTATTTTTACTGTGTTAGACATTATGACTCTGCTCGGGTATTGATTGGACTTACATCACGCTATCTATATCTTTGAAACCTAGCCAACTCATCTAGTTGAATGGCAGATTATGACTGGCCCTTCAGTTTCAGGATGTTGTTTTTATGAAAAATGGAATTTTTTTAGTTTAGCATAAACTGGAACAGTCTAACTTGATGTCAGAAAGGCTTTGCCTTCTCTTAACAAGGGGGATGTTTTGGCGATTGGCAATCGAGTTAGAATAGACCCGTTTTGCCGGAGAGTTTTTAAGAAACGCATTGCTGCACCTTGAGAGAATCAATGAAGAAGGACTGAAGTGGAAACCCGCACAGGCAGGCTTCCACGGGTTAATCCCTAAATCCTCCGCGATCGCAAGTCTTAAACCACTGCCACAGCTTTACTGGCAAAAATCTTCTCGATCGCCTCTTCAACTACCTTATCTGGCGTTGAAGCACCGGAAGTCACCCCAATTACCAGGGGTCCTGGCGGTAGCCAATTTGAGGCGATTTCTAACTCTTGGTAAAGCGGTTTATGTTCAATGCGATTTCCCGGGAGAATCCGACTCGCACTATCAATATGATAAGAGGGAATTCCTCGGTCGATCGCAATTTGTTGTAACTGCGTCGTATTCGAGGAATTATACCCCCCAATCACCACAATCGCATCCACTTGATCCTCGACCAAATCCAACATCGCATCTTGGCGTTCTTGAGTGGCATCGCAAATGGTATTAAAAGCCAGAAAATGCTGATTTAACGCTGCCGGACCATATTTTTTCATCATCGTCCGTTCAAACAACTTGCCCATTTGTTCCGTCTCACTTTTGAGCATCGTCGTTTGATTCGCAATGCCAACTTGTGTTAAATCTCGGTCCGGGTCAAATCCGGGGGAAACAGCTTTACTGAATTTTGCCATGAATTCCGATTTATCCCCACCGTCGAGAATATAATTGGCAACATATTCCGCTTCGGCCATATTCAAAACAATTAAGTAAGTTCCAGCAAAAGAACTGGTGGCTAGAGTTTCTTCATGCTTGTATTTGCCATGAATAATGGAAGTGTAATTGCCTTTTTTATGTTTTTCTACACTATTCCAAACCTTAGAAACCCAAGGGCAAGTGGTATCAACAATAGTGCAGCTTTTGTCATTGAGCAACTGCATTTCTTGAACCGTGGCACCAAAGGCCGGTAAAATGACCACATCCCCCGGTTGGACTACTTCAAAATCCTTTGTTCCTTCATTAACCGGGATGAATTCAACGTTCATCTCTTGGATATGTTGATTAACGCTGGGATTGTGGATAATTTCATTCGTAATCCAGATGCGTTCGGTGGGAAAATGCTGACGAGTTTCGTAGGCGATCGCCACGGCGCGTTCGACCCCCCAGCAAAAACCAAACGCTTGGGCCAGACGGATGGTAACCTCGCCGCGAGTCAAGGTGTAATGATTATCTCGGATTTGCTGAATCAGGGGACTTTGATAAACCGAGTTCATCACCCCGGTTACTTCTTCTTGGTGACCAAATCCCTTGCGATGGTAGTTATCAGACTTTTGCAGTGCGCGTTTGAAAGCTTTCGTGTCCATGCCGTGAAATCCTAGCTTCTTTTCTCTTGATTGTAGAAGACTTAGGTTACGGGGAGTGGGGGAGATGGGGGGAAGCGACTTGAGTCGGGACGTTGAACAAAAGACAACGACAGCAAGTCGGGACGTTGAACCTCCCTATCCTCCCATCCTCAAATCGGGTCAAATACCATCAACGCGGTTCGCCAGACTAAGTAACCTTGCTCGTTCAGATGTAACCCGTCGGTGGTTAAATCGAGGCGGAGGTTGCCTTGGGAGTCGGCGAAGAGGGGGTATAGGTCCAAGAACTCGACCCCTTCTTCCGAGGCGATCGCAGCGAGTTCGCGATTGATCTCGCCGATGCGATCGTTCGGGATATTCAGGAGGCGATCGCGGCCCTCCCAACTGGCACCGGACCCACTGTGGGGCAAAATGGATTGGACAACAATCCGGGCGTTGGGATGAACCCAGACGAGATCCCGAACGATCGCCCGGTGATTTTCGAGGACCTCTGACGGGGAAACGCCGCGAATCAGGTCATTAATGCCAATCATCACAAAAATCACCTCGGGGTTGCTGTTGTCAAATAAAGGCAACCGTTTCAACAACCCCGAAGAGACTTCTCCAGAAATCCCTTGATTGAGCCAAGTGCGTTGGGGAGGCAACAGTTCTGGGGGGAACCATAGACTGATGGAATCTCCGGCGAGAACCCCGAGACGTTCCGGGGGATTCGCGGCGATCGCCTCTGCTTCCCGCTGTAACTGAGCCAACCATTGCTCGTAATTCCACTGATGGCGTGGACCTAACTGAGGCTCCATGCCTGGGTTTTCTGAACCCGAAGCATTCTCAATGGCACTCGAACCATTCCCCTGCAATTCCGACAAATTTTGCAGATCAGACGATGAACTTTCAGCGCGGACAATCAGTAAAATGACCGTGAGCATCAAGATCCCATTCGTTGCCAGGGATAAAAATGCCCAGGGTGGTATCTTTGACCAGGACATGACCGCGAATTTAGACAGAACCGGGTTTGAACGCAAATTTAAACGCAATGCCGTCGATCGCTACGCAACAATAAATTCCCGACCTACTCTGCACCTTCAAGCGGACCTTGCCCGGAAGCTTACCGCTACTCGTCCCACCTTCAGGCAGAAAAATGCGGTCAGGAGATACTTCTAGTGTATTAAAAATCCTCCTAAGACCGCAAATATAGCGAATGATTAAAATTTGAGGGTGCAGACTGCACCGCTACTTTAGGGACTTCCCCCGGCCATCCCGCGATTATCCTTGAGGAAGCCACTGTAAGCTTCCATACCATGTTCGGCAATATCTAAGCCTTTCAACTCTTCGTCTTCGGTGACTCGGATACCCAGGAAATATTTGAGAGCGACCCAGAAAATAGTGCTCAAAAGAACAGTCATCCCGCCAACGGAGGCAACACCGAGGAATTGGACCCCCAATTGGGCCAGACCCCCGGTATAGAATAAACCGCTTTCTACATTAAACAGACCCACGGCTAAGGTTCCCCAAATTCCATTGACGAGGTGAACCGAAGTCGCCCCTACCGGGTCATCAATTTGGATACTATCAAAGAAGGTGACAGAGAACACAACCAAAATGCCCCCGATGGTCCCGATAATGGCGGCCCCAAATACGCTGACCCCATCACAACCGGCAGTAATCGCCACCAGTCCGGCGAGGATGCCGTTGATAATCATGGAAAGGTCAGGTTTGCCGAGGTACATCCAAGCCACGAGGGTTGCAGAAATGGCACCCATAGCAGCGGCAATGTTCGTGGTCACGGCAATGTGGGCGATCGTGTGGTTAGCTGCCATCGTCGAACCCGGGTTAAAGCCAAACCAGCCGATCCACAGAATCAAGCATCCCAAGGTGGCGATACTCATGTTGTGTCCGGGTAACGCCACGGGACGTCCATCTTGATATTTACCGAGACGTGGCCCGACGAAAGCAGCCCCCATCAGGGCAGCCCAGCCCCCCACGGAGTGAACCACGGTGGATCCGGCAAAGTCCAGAAAGCCTAATTCGGAAAGCCACCCCCCACCCCAGACCCAATGTCCGGTGATGGGATAGACAATTCCTACGAGTAAGAGACTGAAGATTAAGAAGTCAACAAACTTAATCCGTTCAGCAACAGCACCGGAAACAATGGTGGCTGCAGTACCGGCAAAGGCGACTTGGAATAAAAACTTGGCAGCGAGAGGGACTCCGGTCCAGCTTAGAGAATCGAAGACTCCAACATAAGCCTCTTCGATCGCCGGACTGTTGTCGGGTCCGGCGAGGAAAAAGCCGCTAAAGCCGATGAAGGGATTACCATCCCCGAACATAAAGCCAAATCCGATCGCCCAGAATGCCACTGTCGCTAAGGCGAAGACGATCAGGTTTTTGGAGAGGATGTTGACGGCATTTTTTTGACGGCAAAAGCCGGTTTCCAACATCGCGAACCCCGCGTTCATAAAGATGACCAAGATGGAGGCGATTACCACCCACATGGTATCCAGGGCGATGCGGAGTTCTTCCGTGTCGGTTAAGGTCTCCGGTAGGTCCCCTGGAGGGGCTTGGGCAACCGCCGTATAGGCTGATAGCAGCAAAATGATGCTGGCTAGGGGAATGCAGGCTTTCCAGGAAGGGGAGAGTCTCCCGATCGCCGAGAACAATTGTTGAAAAATCGAGTTCTCCCGGCGTAGGGGGGCATTCCGAAGGGAAGACCGTCGCCTACGATATCTGGGTTTTGATTTCTGGCTGAAGTTTAGTTTAGAGGTCATTGTCGGA
>NZ_JAFLQW010000149.1 GCF_017313335.1 Phormidium pseudopriestleyi FRX01
CCCTGAGCCCTGAGCCCTGAGCCCTGAGCCCTGAGCCCTGAGCCCTGAGCCCTGAGCCAGTCGAAGCCTGTCCTGAGCCCTGAGCCAGTCGAAGGGTCGAAGGGGGTCGAAGGGTCGAAGGGTCGAAGGGTCGAAGGGTCGAAGGGTCGCCGTTATTTGAGTCACGACAGCCACCGAATGCGAAGCTAGTTCCCTGCTCTGTCGTTTGTGATTAAACAATTATAAGGTCACTGGAACAGTGTTGCAAGCCGGCGCAAGCTCTTATAACAGGTCGTTCGCGCAGCGTCTCCCCTTGGGATCAGCTAACATCACCCCGCTTTCGTAGGCTCCACAAGAGCAAACATTATGCGTACTTCGGTTGTAAGGTTTGAGATGGTAATTGTCCCATCGAAAGTACAGTACAAAAGCACACCGAATTAAACAACTCCGAGGCGGTAATGGAAAGATTCAACGCGGTTAAAACTATAGCACCGCTTTCCTCTGAGCACTAAAGTGACGCTCGTTTCCCACATACCGTATATTTCCATGAGTTTGCCGAACCTCTTTTTAGCTTCACCCTTTTTTACTGGGATAGGTTGATTGCCGTCGGTTCCCACTAAAGCGGGGATATCCAGTAACCCGGACAAGCTACGCTCGATCTGAGTGACAACCGACGGGGAGAGCAAGGGCCCGAGTTGATTGCGTAATGACGAGATCGCGTCTTGCTGCTGTTTAGCCAGTAACCGGGAATGGTAGATCTCAGGGTTCTCATAAGACCTCATGGTATGCGGGAAACGAGCGTCACTTTAGTGCTCAGAGGTCCGCGACACTATAGTTTTAACCGCCTAACTCTTTATCCAAGTTTCATGTAACTATAACACCAAACTCTATTAATTGTGATATAGTAGTCATCTGAGTAAAAAAGCATTGCAGATACAGATAGACAAAATTGAAAGAGAGAAGCTAGAAGCCCTTGCCACTAGATGGGGATTGAGTTTAGCGGGTGCAATCAGAAGGCTGATTAGGGAGTTTGAAGATGGCAAAAACTAGAAAAAGCATGGGAGTTCAGCAAGTGCTGTTACACCCCGACATAGAGACAAAGGCGATAATCGATTATTTATGTGAACAGTCAGGGAAGCACTATAACAACGGTGTCTACTTTGCGCGTCAAACATTCTTTAAGACCGGGAAATTGTTAACCGGAAAGTTTTACTTGGCTTATGAACCGACCGTTTCTAAGACTACTGTAGCTCAGTCACTACCATCTACGCCTGCCCAACAAATTCTTTTGTCTGTGGATTGAAGCATTCAAATCTTTTAAGTGCTTGCGTGAGCTTTATTCCGAAGGTCAGTTGCATTTCAACCCTAAAGCACCTGATTATCTCAAAGGCTCAAAACTGTTCAAGGTTGCCTATCCTAATTCATGTGGACAAAAACCAATCTTGAACAATGGGCAGTTTATATTCTCTTTGGGGTAGGCGGTTAGACGCTGGTTTGGAGTGTCAGAATTATTTCTGCCGATGCCGTCAAACATTGATATCAGCCAGGTAAAAGAGTTTACGATTCTGCCTAAAAATGGTGCGTTCTATCTTGAGTTGTCCTATGAAGTTGAAAAACAAAAACATGAGTTAGATATTAATCAAGCGCTATCCATTGACTTAGGCACTGCTGACAATTTAGCGGATTGTGTCGATACTCTGGGAAATTCTTTGTTGGTCGATGCCAGAGCAATGAAGGCGATGAATCAACTCTGGAATAAAGTGCGATTCGTTGTGAGTGAATAACGGTGAAAATCCGTAAATAACCTCACCAACCCAACCCGATGACGGGAAAAGGTTGAACTCTCGGTCTGATATGGGTGCAAGTCCCATCTGCCAGACTCAGGTATGACTCCTTATCTGCCTACGATGACCGGACTCGGTTTCTGGAGGTCGAAGCTAGGAACAGGGCGCAATCAGACACCCGTTGTGGGGTGACACTGGTGCTAATGGGGAGTTCCTATGATGAAACAGAGCCTGCAAAAGCAACCTACACAGAAGCGGGACACAACACAAATACCCGACTTCACTGGAGCTAATTCCCGCCGCATTTTTTTGTTGATAGCGGTCTGAGTCCAGGGAATCCAGTGGTTGAATTGGCTACATCTAACGGAACAATCAATCAACCGAGGGAACGAATAAAAACGGATTGAAGGTCTAAGGGAGGTCGAACCCTAAGTAGGCTAGACGAGTAGCGGAATCCCTTCAATTCGGGTAGGACAAACCGTAATTGGTTTGAGGTGTTCAGAGTACACAAATTGGAGAAGAGCATGGTTAGGCACAGCAATAATGCTAGTGAATCTTGGATGACATTACCGTGGAAGAAATTCCGCAGTGATTTATTCCGCCTACAAAAACGAGTGTATAAAGCTGTTCAGGCAGGAGACAAGCGCAAAGCTAAGTCCCTTCAAAAGCTAATTCTGAAATCCACCGCAGCAAGATTACTGGCTATCCGTCAAGTATCACAGCTAAACGCTGGGAAAAAGACCGCAGGAATTGACGGTAAAAAGTCCCTTAATTTCAAGGAACGCTTTGAGCTTAATGAACTGCTAAAAGCATCAGGTAGCAACTGGAAACACCAGGGACTAAGAGAAATACCCATCCCTAAAAAAGACGGTACTATCAGGATGTTAAAAATCCCCACTATTGCAGACCGGGCTTGGCAATGCCTAGCAAAATACGCATTAGAACCAGCACATGAGGCTACCTTCCACGCTAGAAGTTACGGTTTTAGAACGGGACGCTCGGCACACGACGCTCAGAAAATCTTGTTCATTAACCTAAGCAGCAATGCCAATGGAAGAGATAAAAGAGTTATAGAACTCGATATCGAAAAATGCTTCGATAGGATAAACCACACTGCCATAATGGATAGACTCATCGCTCCGTATAGCATAAAGCAGGGAATCTTCCGCTGTCTAAAATCCGGGGTCAATCCAGAGTTTCCCGAGCAGGGAACACCCCAGGGCGGGGTGGTGAGTCCGCTATTAGCTAACATCGCCTTAGATGGGATTGAAAGTATTCATAGATATCACAGGATATCTAATAACAGAATCACGGACAAAACCTCAACGAAAGATATTATTGAGCCAACAGTCCGCTATGCGGATGATTTGGTAATAATATTACGACCACAGGACGATGCCCAAGAGATACTTAACAAAATCAACCAGTTTCTAGCAGAGCGGGGAATGAAAGTTAGTGAAAATAAAACCAAGCTAACCGCCGCGACAGATGGTTTTGACTTCCTCGGCTGGAATTTCAAAGTCCAGAAAAACGGGAAATTTAAATGCGTTCCATCAGTGGACAACTTTAAAGTTTTCCGTAAGAAAGTAAAAGCCATCGTCAACTGCTCGAACTATGGTGCTACCACAAAGGCTGAGAAATTAGCCCCTGTAGTTAGAGGCTGGAGGAATTACCACCGCTTCTGCAAGATGGACGGGTCTAAAAACTCGTTATACCACATCGAAACGAGAGCTTTCAAGGTATTCAACAAGGAAACTAAACAGAATCGCTACTCTAGCAAACAATTACTAGATAAGGCGTTCCCATCAGTTCCTTACTCCGAAAGTAAACACATCAACGTCAAAGGCGAGAAATCACCCTACGACGGCGACTTGACGTATTGGAGCGAACGTAACAGCAAGCTCTATAACGATAATACCTCTAAAGCCCTCAAGCGGCAAAACCATAAATGTGGATACTGTGGACTAAAAATGCTCAGTGACGAGAAGGTACACTTACATCATGTTGATGGAAACCACCAAAACTGGAAAACTAAAAACCTTCTAGCCATTCACTTTCATCTGCCACGATTATATTCACATGAGCAAACGCGAAAGCTAAGAACATCGGAAGCTGGGTGCGGTGAAAGTCGCACGCCCAGATTTAACACAGAGGAGCGCGGGATAATACCCGCCTTCGACTCTACCAAAGTATCGACTCGCAAGGATGGGAAAGAACACGCCTATAGCAATCCTAAATGATTTATGCCCTCTCTTGCTCCCCTCTCCCCCCTTGGGAGAGGCCTGTCCTGAGCCCTGAGCCCTGAGCCCTGAGCCCTGAGCCCTGAGCCCTGAGCCCTGAGCCCTGAGCCCTGAGCGGGTCGAAGGGTCGAAGGGTCGAAGGGTCGAAGGGTCGAAGGGTCGAAGGGTCGAAGGGTCGAAGGGTCGAAGGGTCGAAGGGGGTTGGGGGTGAGGGCATTCCACAACTGATAAAGGAGCTGCTATATTGGGATGACTGGCTGGACCGTGTGACCCGTAAGCGTAACCATCAAATGCGTGATGGGGTCAACAAGGCTACAAAACTGATTATTGACCATTGCCTTAAGTTTGGTATTGGGACATTGGTAATCGGTTGGAATGAAGGCTTCAAATCTAATGCTAACATGGGCGGAGTAAATAATCACTCATTTTGTGCAGATGCCCTTGTCGAAGCTCAAAGAGCGGTTGAAGCA
>NZ_JAFLQW010000047.1 GCF_017313335.1 Phormidium pseudopriestleyi FRX01
ATGTAGGGGTAGGGTCTCCAAACCCTCTTGAGGCTCATTGTGCCCCCACAAATACACCTTGACTAGCCTAAAGGTCTTATGGATGGGATTGGATTGAGCCAGCGCAGGATTTCATCTTTGAGGCGAACGGGTTCGCGATACATTTCTTGGCGGACCCACTGGGCGATCGCATCCAAGGGAGAGAATTCCGTACCCGATTTCCATCCCGGGTCTTGACTTAAGGGAGTTAGATGATTTCCTGGCAATGTGAGCATAGACACCAGGTCAGGAAAGCGTTCTTGAACCACGGGAAATAACAGCCGGGTTTGATCCAGAGTATCGTCTTTAAATTTGATAATTAGATTCCGCTTAATTTGATATTCTCTAGCAATTATTTGGTTAGTTTCTTCTGGGGAAGGAGTAAATTCAACGGAAAAAGCTGTGGGTAATTTAGCACCCCAAGTTGTGGGTAATTGTTCGACTAAATCTAAGAAAGGAATGGAACGGCGGGCGGGGTAATTATTATAGGAAATGAGGATATTTCCAGCGCGTTCGACTTCAAATAAACTGCCGATGAGCAAGTGGAGTTTACAACCCATGCTATGACCAATTCCATAGATGGGAAGATAGCGTTTGGGGAGTTTACCGGATAGGCGCAATTGTTCGACACACCACTCGAAACGTTCCACGATATTAGAGGCGATCGCACCGTGGTCGAAGTTACTAACAAACGGAGTCGCGATGATTGCATAGCCTTGGAGACTGAGTTGTTCGAGTAACCATCGATAAGTCACTTGGGGCGCTGCCGCCAGAAATGCTCCCCCGAGGAAATGAACAATGCCCCGAGTGCGGAAAGGAATATGGACCCAATTACCGGAAATTTCTTGCCAATTCATGCCCAAACTCTATAAAAGTGCAGTTGTTCCCCAATTTTAGTCGATCGCCGGGGTGAGTACCCACTGGGAAACGGGGAAGTTTGGCTATACTGGGGACGATAATCTGGATAGGCGATCGGCCCCTCAGTTTAACCTCATCTTACCCAACAGCCAATCCCCTAGGCAAACCCCTGAAGGCATTCCCAAACCGTTTAGGAGAAAACCGTTATGACACCCTCAATTCAATCCCTCACTGAGATTACCCTAGAAGAATTTTTGCAGTTAACCCTCTTCTGTCACTCTAGGCAGAGGAAAATCAGAAATCCACCTCACTACAGAGAGGGAAAAGAGCTAAAGAAGCACGATTTATCAAAGAAATTAATTGTGGGAAGCCCAAAGATAACTGAGGAATGGGAAAAACTTGTAACCAATAGAGGATTAAATTAAAACCGAGCATCGGCAGGAGGAGTAAATGAAGATTATTTAAAGAACTCTTCCAGCTTCTTTGATGATCCCAATGGGGATGTTGAGTGACCGATTGAATAAAAATCTCTGCCGTTGGAGTGACCGAGATTTCTGACGAAGGCATGAAAGGAGGAGTGGTCAAACTAACGAGCAAATAAACACTACAAATGAGTTCCCACCATTTTTTGATGTCCAGGTAATGAGTGAGCCGAAAATCGGCCCATCCCAACTCGGATTTACACTGCTCAAATCCATATTCAAACCAAGTTCTATCCCCGTATATATTGCCCACATCTTTATAGTTAAGGTCCGCAATATTACTCATAACGAAACTCGTTGAGTTTTCAGGTGAAGTCTCTTTATCTGTTGTGAGAATTTAACAAGTTTGTCGTCCTCTTTCTCCAAAAACAACCCCTCTCACATAGCGGATTTCTGTTTTTTCCTGACTCATATTCCGGGTGAAAGTTTGCCAGCTATTGGCTGAAACCCTTTGTCCTTAAGGCAGCCAGACTCCATGTTTGCTCCTAATTGATACTATATACAAGAGTCCTAATTCCTCCAGTTTACTCAAAAAATTTCCTTCACTTTCTCAATAAAGACTATCGGCTAATACCCATTCTATTTAAAAACCAAGGCGGACCATTTCTTCAACTAATTCGGCGGCAATCTGAGGTTTTGTTTTATAGGTGTCTCCTGCTTTTAAGCACTTTTGAGGCTTGAATACTTCAAATAGTATGGGAACCGTTATTCCATCAACTAAGCCGTAAGCAACTACGGATACAATTCCGTTTTCTACTTTTCCTAATCGACGGATATATTGACGGGCTACATAGTCCGTTTTCTTTCCTTTTTTGGGGTCACAGGTTTCATCAATAATTACTCGAATTTTTCGGCATTTTAAATGATTTAAAATTAGCTCGATTCTCAGTTTCCTTAGCTGGTTTATGTCCCCAGGAGAGTGAGTCAAGAAAGGGTGTAATCCTTGGGCATTTTTTAATTCCAAAATTTTCGGGATTTCGGGTAAAGTTTTTCGTTTTATTTCGGAGAATATTCCTACATGGATATTCTTAGATGCCTCATAAGTTCTACCCTCTGAAAACAGGTTTTTATAGTTTTCACAGTATTCATCAATTAGAGGGTGGGTGGGATTGGCTTGTTTTGGGGCAATCATTGTCCTGCTCTGGCTTTCAGCACCTTTTTCTTCATTATCCCCTCAGAAGAGTGACAAAAGAGGGATATAGCGGTGACCAGACTCATTCGCGTACAGTAACAGCAATGAGCAAACCAATTGCGAATATCTTGTTGAGTGACTTGCTGCATTGCTTCTGTAATACCAATAACTAAATCTTCATAGTTTCTAGGTTGAAATTTTTTGAGGATTTCTTTTAATTTTGACCAAAAATTTTCAATCGGAGAAAATTCTGGAGAATAAGGAGAGAGGTAGATAAGTTTTGCTCCAGCTTCTTGAATAGCTTCTTCAACTATCTGGCTCTTGTGAATGGTTGCATTATCCATAACCACACAAGCATTTTCCCATAAATTTGGAACAATCTTTATTAGAATAAAAGATTAAAATATAACTCGATTAATTGTTTTATATATGTTAGTTGAAGTAACTACTTTTTGGACAAACAAAGCACTTAATAAAGAAACTTTTCCCCCTTTTTTGTGGTTTGGGGCCTCTAGCTCTTTGACCTTTAATAGCTCTTGCTCGGGTTTTAATCAAGGCCAGATCTACTCCGGATTCATCTATGAAAACCAATTCCTCATAAGGAATGTATCAAATTTTATCCCAAAACTCTACTCGCTTTTTTTGAACTTCTTCTTTTAATTTTTTCTCGGCATAAAGTGTCTTTTGTTTAAAGCTATAATTCAGTTTTTTCGGAACTCGGTCTAAAGTAGATTTACTGACTTTGATTCCGGTTTTTTGTTCAAGTAAATCACAGAAATCTTGTCAGGTGGCATCATTATCAACTTCAATCAGTTTCATTAAGATTACCACCTCTTGGCTTCCAAGTTTAGGTGCAGAATTTCCCCCTTGAGGTTTAGGAGCCAAATCGCCGGTCTCTTTATGTTGTTTGATAAGTTTTTGAACAAAACTTTTAGCTATACCAAATCGTGACGCTATTTTTCGGATTGATTGATTTTCATTCTCATAGATTTGTCTGATTTTTTGCTGAAAGTCTAAGGAGTAGGGTTTCATGATAGATTCGGATGGCTAATATGAGTCAGTTTTCCTATGTATTGTACCTCATGAGTCCGGGAACCGCTATAGATAATATTCCTAAATTTCCTGGACTTAAAACCGTGATTTGTGTTAAATTATACCGCGAAGTCCATCGAGCAAATATTATTAAAAACAGTGTTAAAACTCGTTCTTACGTTTCTTCTTTGATTGAAACGGCTGAAGAATTTGCCAATCGAATTCGAGGTTATTGGGGAGTCGAAAACAAGGTTTATTATGTGCGGGATGTAACTCAAGGTGAAGAGGCTTCTCGTATCAGGACAAAACATGAAGTTCAAATTTGGGCAGTCGCTCGAAATTTTGCACTTAACATATACCGCAATTATGGATTTGATAATATGGCTCAAGCCCAAC
>NZ_JAFLQW010000019.1 GCF_017313335.1 Phormidium pseudopriestleyi FRX01
ATAAAAATACCGCCTGCTGTAAAGTGGGCGGCATTTTTATTCCGGATGGTTAGAGGTTAGAGGTTAACTCAGGAGTTTTTATCCAAAATCTAGCATCAACTCTTGAATAAATAGGACCGAAATCTACATGGAGGAACCTACACCAACGTAGGATCCATAGAAGAACAGACCTACAACCGTGAGGACACCCATCCCGGCGATCGTCCCGATAATCCACAAAGGAATTCTTGTTTCTCCAGACATTAAACTTGCCTCCCCATTAAAAAATTACGGATTTGGTTAAATCAACTCAAACTAGACAAACGTTACCAGTTAGTTGAAGAAATAACTGGAAAACAGAATCCCGAGAACAAAAACCAGAAGTAAACCCAAGTAGAGGGAAGTCCGGTTAAGTTCAACAGGCTGTTTGTTGGGATTAGAACTACGTGCTGGCATTGGCTTCTCCTAAACTTATCGTTGAATGAACTGCATTGCCGCGATCGCACCCAAGAAGAATACCGTAGGAACAGCTAGGGTATGAACAGCCAGCCAGCGAACGGTAAAAATTGGATAAGAAATGGGCTCGTTTGAACGATTTGTCGTCATGATTGACTACCTCCTGAAATTTATTTACTTAATGAGCAAGTCGTTAATCTGTTCTTTCGCATTAAAGCGGTCCTGAACGATCGGCACTTCCAAGCGTTCTTGGCTGAAATATTCGTTCGGACGAGGGGTGCCAAACGCATCGTAGGCTAACCCAGTGCTGACAAACAGCCAACCGGCGATAAATAGCGCAGGAATGGTCAGGCTGTGAATTACCCAATAGCGAATGCTGGTAACAATATCAGCAAACGGACGCTCTCCTGTCGATCCTGTAGACATTCAGATTCCTCCTGTAACAACGTGCAAAATCTTAATCTATGATACAAAACTTCAGAAACCATCACAAGCAAGTTCAGGGAATAAAATCCTAAAACTCTTGCGATCGCCTGATTATCGTCCTAGAAATTGAGGGCCTAAACTTAGGCGGCTTCCGAGGCCCCTTCATATTTCAGCAAAATTCCCTGCTGACCGATCGCAAAACCCGTCTCTTCATTCAGGAACAGGACCTTGTAAAAATTAGAAGGCACATCTTCTACATCCCGGTCTTTTTCCCAGGTAATCCCACCATCGGTACTCCGCAGTAAATTGCCACTGCCACCGCCAATCCACAATTCATCCGAGGTCCGATAAGCTAAATCCAACAGTCCCCAGCTTGTGGACAACTCAGGATAAATAGCTTCGTCCCAGTTTTCCGGATCATCTGGGGTGCTAAATTGCAACTGACCCCCACGGGCCAACATCCACAGACGACCATCAGCGGCAAATCCCATATTTTGGATGCGTCGGGAACTGTTGCGATTATGAGGGGCCCAGGCACTTTGACCCGGTTCCCACATTGAGAAAAAGTTTCCCTTAGCAGAAACAGCGATATATTTCCCATCAGGGGAGCGATCGAGATTTCTAATCACCCCAACCGCCTCTTCTACCATTGCCTTCCAGGTTCTTCCACCATCTTCGGTGCGATAGATCGCCCCAACATTAGTGGTCATCTCCGCTGACTTGGAACCCAGCGCAACAATGGTTAAAGGACTACCCGGGAGCTTGTCGCTGAGTGGAATTTGTTCCCAAGAATCTCCCGTATCTGTAGTATGCAGCAAAATTGAAGGTTCACCGACGATCCATCCTTCTGACCCAGCAAAACTGACCGAATTCAGGCGAGAACGTTCGTCATCCAACCCTAACTGCTTGAGTTCCCAGGTTTTGCCACCATCTGCCGTTTCCAGCAGAGTCGCTTCACTGCCCACTAACCATCCATGCTGGAGGTCATCGGTAAAGCTAATGTCATTGAGGTTAGCTTCTGTGGGTAAAGGGACGACATTCCAAGGGTTGTAACTTACAGAGGGGACCTTGCTGCAACTGACACAGAGTAGGACAACCGCCAGCAATGTAACAATTCGTTTCAAACTTTTTAAGATGGAGTCCATCACCTTCAAAATTTATCTATTTCTCAATCATGAACGGGCGTAACACCCAAACCCCGAAATTTTAGGATCAGGCGATCGCCTCGGCAGTTAGCGGCTGCTTTTAGCTTGGGTTGAGGGGTTCAGCCGAGTTGGTCCTTAGCGTAAACTGTACAAACTCAGAAAAAAGATGAATCCTAGTGCCAATGCGCTAAAAATCAAGACATTTTTCTGTGCTCCCGTCAGGGTATTGGCCCCAAACCCAAAGCCATAATTTTCCTTAAACCCCGAGGCCGTCCCTTTCGGTCCAATGTTGCTAAATTGTGTGGGTTTTGCCCCACAAACCGGGCAGCGCCAAGTCAGAGGTACTTCCGTAAACGCTGTTTCAGGAGCAATTTTACGGCCATCTCCCTTCTCGGGTTCATAAACGTAGCCGCATGAGCGGCATTCATACTGATCTAGTTCTTGAGGTTGAACTGCTTCTTCAGTGTCCATTGCACTCAAAGGATGGGAAGGTCGAAACATTAAAACGATGTTAAAGATTATGACATAGTAGTGAACCGCTTTCCATTCATAACCCTTACCGCTGCAATTCTTCGCGATCGCCCTCTACCCTGGCTCCACGCCCCTTTCTCTCCCGTTCATTGAAATCCCAAAGACTTGGCTCTGGGTGGACCCCAGTGAGGCGAACAGTTCTCTTAGCGGCTGCCTCCACAATTATGTAAAAATGTAAACCAGTCGTACAAGTCCTATCTGGCTAGAGTTACTTATTGTGTTTGTCCTCCCCGGCTACGAATATCTCCTGGGTTTCCTGTTAGCTTGCAGCCTAGTCCCGATCCTGGCCCTCAGTGTATCGAGATTAGTCAGACCCAAAGCTACCTCTCCTGAACGGCGAACCACTTATGAATCCGGCGTCGAACCCATTGGCGGGGCCTGGATCCAGTTTAATATCCGCTACTATATGTTTGCCCTGGTCTTTGTGGTCTTTGATGTGGAGACCGTCTTTCTGTATCCCTGGGCTGTCGCATTCCACCGACTCGGAGTCTTGGCTTTTATTGAAGCCCTAATTTTTATCACAATCCTTGTGATTGCTCTCGTGTATGCATGGCGTAAAGGAGCCTTAGAATGGTCATAAAATCTAATTCAACTCCCCAAAATCTGAGTGAAGGGCGGCTCATCAACCCGATCGCCAGACCCTCAGTCACTCAGGAACTCTCTGAAAATGTCATCCTCACCACCGTTGATGACCTCCACAACTGGGCTAGACTCTCTAGCTTGTGGCCCCTGATGTACGGCACTGCCTGCTGTTTCATCGAATTTGCAGCCTTAATCGGGTCCCGGTTTGACTTCGATCGCTTCGGGTTGGTCCCCCGTTCCAGCCCCCGTCAAGCGGACTTAATCATTACCGCAGGCACGATTACCATGAAATATGCACCGATTTTGGTGCGTCTGTATGAGCAAATGCCGGAACCGAAATATGTGATCGCAATGGGCGCTTGCACCATTACTGGCGGAATGTTTTCGGCAGATTCACCCACCGCAGTGCGTGGAGTGGATAAACTGATTCCGGTGGATGTCTATATGCCGGGATGTCCTCCCCGTCCCGAAGCGGTGATCGATGCGATCATCAAACTTCGCAAGAAAATCTCCAATGATGCGATCCAAGAACGGGGTCAGATTCAGCAATCCCATCGGTTCTACACTCGCCAGCACAATATGAAGGCGGTTGACCCGATTCTGACGGGGACTTATTTGGCGTCGGCGACGCGCCAAACTCCACCGAAGGAGTTAACCGAGGCGATCGGTATGCCGGTTCCCCCCGCCCTCAAAGCGAGTCAGAAGAAGGAGGAAAAACGTGCCTGAAGAGCAGAAAGAAAGCCAAGGTTCTGAAGAGAAAATTGTCCCCACGGGGAAAGTTTCTAAATGGTTGACTGAAAATGGCTTTCAACATGAAGCTTTAGAACCGGATCATTTGGGGGTAGAAATCCTCAAGGTTGATGCCCAATTTTTGATTCCGTTATCCACGGCACTCTATGCCTATGGATTTAATTATCTCCCATGTCAGTGCGGTTACGACCCAGGTCCGGGACAAGAATTGGTGAGTATGTATCACTTAATTAAGGTCACGGACAATGCCGATCGCCCGGATGAAGTTCGGATTAAAGTGTTCTTACCCAGAGAAAATCCGACGGTGCCATCGGTCTATTGGATCTGGAAAGCCGCCGATTTCCAGGAACGGGAAACCTATGATATGTACGGCATTGTTTATGAAGGACATCCGAATTTAAAACGGATTTTGATGCCGGAAGATTGGATTGGTTGGCCGTTACGGAAGGATTATATTTCCCCAGAATTTTACGAGTTGCAAGACGCTTATTAAGTTTTGGGAAAGTATTTCCAGGATAAAAATGCCCTCCTTTTGAACAAGGAGGGTATTTTTTTATGGGTTACTCTGAGGCGATCGGCTTATTGATATCATTGTTCTGTGTG
>NZ_JAFLQW010000365.1 GCF_017313335.1 Phormidium pseudopriestleyi FRX01
TGTCTCGCTGTTGGCCGGAAAATCAGTAAGCTGGGGGAGGGAAAGAGGGCGATCGCAACTTGTGGGAGAGGCGATCGCTAAATTTTTAATAGAGTTTCATGACTCAGCTTCGCTTGCAGCTTATCCATCAGTTTCTTTTCTGAGAGTTCCACATCTTTTCTCATACCCAACATCGTCTCAATTCCAAGGGTCGTCGTGCTATATTGAGATGAAAGTTCTAGGCTGAATCCTCCTTGATTTTCTGGTTCCAGATGATAAGTATGAAGCTGAAAAGGATCTGAACTATCGGCTTCTCTTAAGATGGATGTATTAAAAACTTTCCCGATATAAGAATAAAAGCAATCTTGAATGACCAAAACCAAATTTTTTCCAAACAATTCTAATGTTGTCATTTTATGATGAAGTTGCATTAGAATTGTCTTAGCGGTCATTTTCCAATTCATTCCATAAGTTTTTGATGTTAAAGCATTTTCTACAGAAATTCCGATCTCATCTCTAATAAATTTTTGACGGGAAGGCCAAACAGTTCCAGTTGTATCGAGGGCTTGGAATTCAATTCCAACATAATCCCTTACTTCATTGCGCCGAACTGATACTAAAAAACAATCAATTGTTCCCCCCGGTACTTGTATTTCTGAAATTATATGAAGCTGATTACCGGGTTCGTGAGCTTTTAAAAGATGCAAACAATCCAAAAAAATTTGATTGTTTTGTAAAAATCGATTAGGGCAGATAATAATTGGATCCCCTCCATATCCCACCGTACAAGTTCCGATGGAAACATCGGGTTGGCTCTTGCGCGTTTTAAAGCACTTTTTGTTTGAGTATTTGCCGTGTTGGCGGTTTAGAATATCCTGCCACTCTTCTTTACTCAAGTCTTGCTCAGTTGAAACGGTAAAAAGTTCCAGGGGTCTCTTAGGAAAATTCATGACAGGAGTTGAAACAAAGTGGGCTGATATTGATCCAGACGCTCTTTCGCAAATCCTAAATATTCTTCACTCAGATCGATTCCTAATCCTCTTCTTCCCAGTTTGATAGCCGTTAAAATAGCTGTTCCTGTTCCTACAAAAGGGTCGAGTACAATTCCTTGATTTGGACAGGTGGCTTTCACTGGAATTAAACAGAGTTCTTCAGGAAATGGGGCAAAGTGTATATCCTTTCGCCAGCGATCTTCAGGTATAATATCCCAAACATCTCCAGGTTTACTCCCATTGGGATGATAAGGCAGGAAATAAAATCCTTTTTTCTTGAGTTCTGAAGCTCGTCCTGAAACTTCTAAAGAGTCAGAATGGGTCGTCCTTTGTTGTCCTCTTATTATCATTCTAAAATCAACCCATTCTCCTGATTTGATTTTTTCTAATGCCCCATCTAATTCTTTTAAGGCATTATTTTTCTCTTCATCTTTTAGCACGGTACTTCTGGTAATTTGTCGTCGGTAATTAACGCCACTCACCCCTGTAGCTGTAATCACCTGCCCCTGTTTATTTACTTGAGAGGACTTGCGCTCATTTCTAATTGAATCCACATCATAATAATAATTTTTTTCTTGAACGAAATGAAACAGATACTCATGGGTATTTCTAAGTTTGTCTTTTGAATTGTCTGGATTTCCTTTTATTTTATGCCAAATTATATCATTCCTTAAAATCCATCCTTGAGCATCTTGCAATGCAATGGCAATTCTCCACGGTATGCCTTGTAAATTTTTATTTCGATAAGTATCCCCCAAGTTTAACCACAACGAACCGGAGGGTTTTAAAACTCGCTTCAGTTCGGCAAATACTTTCATTAAAGTATCAATATAAAGGTTAAATGATGACTCATTTCCAAAAGAATTATCCTCAGTATATTTCCGGTGTTGCCAGTAAGGCGGACTGGTTATTGTCATGTCAATACTCGCAGAGGGTATTTCTTTCAAAATATCCAGAACGTTTCCGGGTATGAGCAAATACTGCTGACTACTCTTGGGAGATAAAAATTCGTGAACTTGATTGAAACTTCCTTTTACATTCACCATGATATTGCCTCTTGATTCCCTGATTTTTCTCTAAATTATGAAGAAATGAATTCATGAATTGCTCGATATCGCACTCCTCCCCCTCCCCTTTCTCTTACGTCAAAATCGCCCCACCCAACAACTTCTGATACCGCTTATCTAACTCACTCTTCAATACCGGCCATCTCTCCAAAGTCGGGTCTTTCTTAATCACCTTTTCTGCCGCATCTCTGGCTAAAATTAATATCTCTTTATCCTCAACTAAACTCGCTAAAACAAAATCCGGGACTCCCGATTGTCTCATTCCCATGACTTCCCCGGGTCCGCGCAATCTCATGTCCATTTCGGCAATTAAAAACCCGTCTTGTGATTGTTCCATGACATTGAGGCGTTGACGAGCGTCGGCTGTTGCTTTAGGATGAGTCATTAAGATACAATAGGATTTCTCTGCACCCCGTCCAACTCTTCCTCGCAATTGGTGCAATTGCGATAGTCCAAATCGTTCGGCATTTTCAATTAACATCACGCTGGCATTGGGAACATCTACTCCCACCTCTACCACGGTGGTAGAGACTAAAATTTGAGTCTGTCCATCCCGAAA
>NZ_JAFLQW010000589.1 GCF_017313335.1 Phormidium pseudopriestleyi FRX01
ATCGGATTTTCCGCAAAACTCTACCCTTATAGAGTATTATTTAGACCAAGGCAAGTTTTCTGGACAATGATATGCTACCCAAATTCGGTGAAAAACCGGCAACAGTGGCAGTAAGCGCAGAAAACGTGTAAGTTGTTTAGAACTGGAACGTTTGGATATATCAATGCGGGCTGTAATGGCGAGTCATCATCCTTCGTAACCTAAACGTAAAGGGAAAGTTCAAATCTAATTTGAGCGGACTTATTAGAGGCGTCTTGACAGCGCCCATCAGACTTAGGCTTAAGTCTAAGGCTGTGCAAGAATCCCCGTGTCTTTATACCGGGGAGTGTCAACAGCTAGAATTGTTCTCCAAAATGATGCGGACCATGAGGAGGTCCTCGCCGTGAAATCCGCATCACGGGACAAAAAATAGTTGATGGTAAGATTCTTTTGGTATCAGGGATTACCGGAATAGAGTTTTTTTAGGTATAAATCTGGACATCTAAAATATTTCCGGTAGAATCAAAACCAAATCGAAAGGTGTACCACATCCACTGATTCTGGAGGATAGACCTATTACTGCCTCTCTCGGTTCGCTCAACATCACCAACTCTCACGAAGCTCATCCCTCAGTCCTGCACATTTGGGGAGGCCATCCCCTGCAAGGACAAGTCAAAATTAGCGGGGCCAAAAATGCCGCCTTAGTGATCATGGCAGGGTCCTTGCTCTGTCCGGAACCCTGTCGGTTGCGGAACGTGCCATCCCTGGTGGATGCAATTCGCATGGGTCAAGTGCTTTCGGCCCTCGGCGTCGATCTCCAATGGAACGGCGATGTCCTAGATATCAATGCTCGCGATATTACGACCTCAGAAGCCCCCTACGAATTAGTTAGCCAACTGCGGGCCAGTTTCTTTGCCATTGGGCCTATATTGGCCCGCTTGGGAGAAGCCCATGTTCCCCTTCCGGGCGGCTGTGCGATCGGGGCCAGACCTGTTGCTATCCACGTTCGCGGACTGCAAGCCCTCGGTGCTAATGTCTATATCGAGCATGGCATGGTTCATGCTTCTGTCCCGGGACGCGATCGCCGCTTAAAAGGCACTAAATTTTATCTCGACTATCCCAGCGTCGGTGCCACCGAAACCCTGATGATGGCCGCCACCCTCGCTGATGGAGAAACCATCCTCGATAATGTCGCCCAAGAGCCTGAAGTCATCGATTTGGCTAACTTCTGTAACGCTCTAGGCGCTCGGATTCGGGGTGCTGGGACCAAAACCATTGTGATTGAAGGGGTTCCCCGGCTGCATACGGCTGACTATTCCATCATTCCCGATCGCATTGAAGCCGGAACCTTCTTAGTCGCCGGGGCAATTTCTCGCTCGGATATCAGTCTCCATCCCGTCATCAGCGACCATCTGACTCCGGTGATTTCCAAGCTGCGGCAAACTGGCGCTCAGATCATAACTGAAGGCCCCGATCGCCTCCGGGTGATTGGACCGGATATCATTCAGGCAACGGATATCGAAACCTTGCCCTATCCTGGGTTTCCCACGGATATGCAGGCTCAATTTATGGCCTTGCTGACGGTGAGTAATGGCGATAGTCTGATTACCGAAACCGTCTTTGAAAATCGCCTGCGCCATGTGGCTGAATTAAATCGCATGGGAGCAGATATTCGAGTCAAAGGCAATACGGCGATCGTGCGCGGTGTACCTACCCTGACGGGCGCTCCGGTCATGTCAACAGACCTTCGTGCCTCAGCCGCCTTGGCGATCGCCGCTTTAGCCGCTCAGGGTAAAACGACCATTCAAGGGTTGCAGCACCTGGATCGTGGCTACGAAAACCTCGACCTCAAACTCCAACAGCTCGGGGTTAAAATCAAGCGCGAACCGGCTCCTCCTGAAAGCGAAGCCCACTCACCCGTCATCCAATCTTCTCAATCCGCACTAAAATGAAAAAGCGAGAGGTTTCCCGAATGCACTTGCTGTGAAGAAAGCCTCTCGATTCTCTGTCATCAGACCTTACTAAATTTGGTATGGCTTTCCCAAAAACAACCCTGATCGGACTCAAAGCAGATGGCTTTCGTCATCCTCTAGATCTAGAAGCAACCCAATCCCTCAAGCAACTCCCTGGACTCGACCTGATCATCCGCCAGTTGCTCGGTTCGATTGGGGAACAATTTTTTTACCTGGATAATATTGCTTCTAGCGTTTTGGTCAGTGAGCAACAGTTGCCCGAGTTGCATCATTTGCTCAAGGAAGCCTGCCAGGTTTTGGATTTAGAGACGCCGGAACTCTATGTTCGTCAACATCCGATGCCGAATGCTTATACGTTCGCGATGCGGGGCAAAAAACCCTTTGTGGTGATTCACACCTCGCTGATTGAACTGCTGACACCGGAAGAAATCCAGGCGGTGATTGGACATGAGCTCGGGCATCTCAAATGTGAACATGGGGTTTATTTAACCCTGGCCAATCTAATCATGTTAGCGGCAGGACAACTTTCGACGGTGGGGGCTTTGATTGCTCAAACTCTCCAAAGTCAAATTTTGCAGTGGGTCAGATGCGCTGAGTTTAGCTGCGATCGCGCTGCTTTATTAGCCACTCAGGACCCTCGGGTCGTCAGTTCGGTCCTGATGAAATTGGCCGGGGGTTCCCCAACTCTGTCTCCCCAACTCAATTTGGATGCCTTTCTCGCCCAAGCTCGGGCCTACGATGAGAGCAGTAGTACGGAACTGGGACTTTTGCTCAAGGAAGCCCAAACCGGCCAACTCACCCATCCTCTGCCTGTATTAAGGGCTAGAGAGATTGATCGCTGGGCCAGCAGCAAAGATTATGAAACTTTGTTGCAAAAAGGAAAAATGTGTTATAGTAGTGAAACCGAGAAAAAGGGCGAGTGGCGAAATTGGTAGACGCACCACACTCAAAATGTGGCGGCTTCGGTCGTGCGAGTTCGACTCTCGCCTCGCCCACTCTATAAAATCGGAATCACAATATAAGGGTTCTCAGCTTGTAACTGAGGACCCTTATTTTTTGATGAGGGACTTGACAAGTTCTGGGTTAGTCCAGCTACAATGGTAAAAGACATTGATTCATCATTGACATTGTAAAGAGAAGGATTAAGACAATGGCTCAACGGCTCAAAAGTTGGGAGTCTCCTCGTAACCAGGGGAGAAATACCAAGGGCAAAGGCGGCAGTGCAAGGCAAAGACAACTCAAGAAGCAGCAGCAGATGTTGCGGAAGAAATTAAAAGGGGAAACCCTAACGGGCGATCGCAACCCGACCCCATCTCAAAACCCCACCCAAACAAAAGAGAAGAGAACTCCGGTTCTCTTCTCTTTTTATTTGGAGACTCGGCAGGCGATCGCCAAAGCCTAATTTAGGGATTCGTCATCATGGGCTGGATTGACTGGGCCACGATTGCAGAGCGATCGGTGTATTCCCGTTCGATTTCAGTGCGTAAAGTATCATCCCAGCCGAGATCGTAATCCCGTTCAATTTCAGTAATCACCAATTGACGAACTTCTCCCGTCACCTGGACTTGACTATCTTCCATCACCGGGGTTTGGGCGTCGGTCGTAATCACAATGATATCATTCCCGCCAATGAGCTGATCTTCTTGGAGCCGGAAAACATTAGGTCCGAGGACTTCTGCCACTTCACCGCTGAGGGTCACCGTTTGACCCATAAACTGGTTAGGATTGTCCGCAACCTCCTCAAAATCCGCGATCATGCCTGTCGTCTCCATGCCTGGAGTCGTTGTGGTTCCAGTTCCTGGGGTCGTTGTGGTGGTCGTTGTGGTGGTTCGATCCGTCGCGTCGCACCCTGGGAGCACCAAGAGCATCAGTCCTAGGGCGATCGCCCCATTCACCTTTCCAAACAGGGAAGATCCGCGAACCAGAGGGCTGCGTTTGTTAAGGGATGTCTTGTTAAATCTATTTAACATTGTGAAACCTCCGAATAAAATCGGTCAGACTAATTCCTGACCATGAAAACAAAGTTGCCACGGGTGTACCCATTCTCATAAGTTAGCCCGAGCGACCATTGATAATAATTGAACTTACTCTAGGAAAAATCCGGGGATAGCGCATCTTTCTTTAGAAGTAGATAGCTGGAGTGGATCCACTGGTGGTTAACATTTCTGCTGGTGGCTCAATGGGGTCGGGCAGAGTGCTCATTTTTTACAACTGCATGGACGCATTACCTCTATAGCCCTGTTTTGTCACTTTAAGGCAACTTAACGATTGGGCGTCGTTTCAGGCAACCCGGGGTCAGGCTTTCAACCGGGTTTGACTTCGATAGGGATAGATTAATAGAGAGTCACTACCTTTAATGAAAGGTCACTCCAGATAGGGTTACAGCTGCTCAAACCGATGCTCTAGAGACAGACCCTTACCCTTGGATCCCCAACTCTATTGCACCCTGGCAATTATCGAATTGAGGGCAATGTTTACTTAAATTCATACTTTTAAGATATTTCGCTCAAATTTATGTAAACCTTTATTTCTGAGGCTTGCATTGCCCGAAAATGATGATAAATTAATAAATGAAGCCGAAAGAGCTTCCCTGACAGATAACAGCCGAAAAGTTCAAATTAGCTTAAAGAGGTTCAAGCTGTTTATTTTAACATCTGTCTCGTACCAAAACCCAAACAGCACCCAAACCAAGGGCTGATATTTCCTCAAATCGTGGCATTGGCAGCAATATTCCTAAACTGTTTAAGTTAGGCAGACTGCAAACATTGAAACCCAGAGGAAATCACTCAGCGAGTAGGTCTTGGGTGTTGTTTTGTTTGGATCGCTGTGGCCCAGAAACTCAATTTTTAAAATCCCTCCGGTTGCCATCATATGGAGACCCTTGAAGAAGAAGAGAAAAGGCGATCGCGCTGCTCCCTGATGAGAATACACACCGGAAAGGAGCATTCATCCCTAGATTCGCCCTGAATTTAGATAAATTTACGAGGTAACCCAGCCTCCTGGAAATTAAGTAAAGTTTTATATCATTCCCTTGCCATTGCTCAAAAGCGTGCTAAATTTAATATATAGAAGCAAGAAAGAGCTTCTCTGGCAGATTACAACAGCCAAGTTCAAATTAGCTTAAAGAGGTTCAAGCTGTTTAATCTAACATCTGTCTCATATCAAAACCCAAACAGCACCCAAACCAAGGGCTGATATTTCCTCAAATCATGGAATCGGCAGCAATACTCCTAAACTGTTTAAGTTAGGCAGACTGCAAACATTGAAACGAGAGGAAATCACTCAGCGAGTAGGTCTTGGGTGTTGTTTTGTTTGGGTATTAGTTGCCAGGAAACCAGATTTCACAAACACTCCCTTTGTTCCAGTATGGGGACGCTCTCAGAATTAGAGAGCGGTTCCCCAGTCATTTAGACTCGCGCTTTGTGGTCCTGAGTCATCCTGAGCTTTTTTCCAACTGATTGCCCGATCGCACGAACTGCGGCAAAACTTTGAGTAAATAGTCGCTTAAAGTCACCGCATCCACCCCTAACTCAGTGCGAACACCGGCAGCAGAAATGGCAGCTTGGGCGTGCCACCATACTGCGGTTTGCACGAGGGGTTCTACGGGAAGTTTCCGGGCGATCGCCTGAGCAATTAAGCCACTGGATAACCCGGTTAAGACATCGCCACTCCCTCCTCGTGCCAATGCCGGGGTGCTTTCGGGGTTAATCCAAACCGATCCATCGGGATAGCCGATCGCCGTTCTAGCTTGTTTGAGCATAACCACCGCCCCACTTTGCTCAGAAGCCCGACGCACGGCCCTCACCAAATCCTCAGCTTCCCCCTGAACATCGGGAAACAGCCGCTTAAATTCTCCGGGATGGGGGGTCAACAGGGTAAAGGCTTCTCGTTGGGAGAGGGTGGGAATGGTCCCCAATTGCGCCAAGGCATTTAATCCATCGGCATCTAAAATCAAGGGCCGATCGCTCTCTAATACCGCTTGGACTACTCCCATTGCATCCAGGGTCAAGCCACAACCACAGGCGATCGCATCAAAAGAACTCAAGTCGATGCTATCGGGCAACTCAGCGATCGCCCCGGATTCAGTTTCTGGGCATCCGACAACCAACGCATCCGCTAATTGCTGACTCATATAAGGTTTGAGCGACTTGGGAACGGCGATCGTCAACATTCCCACACCGGATGCCTTGGCCCCCAACCCGCATAAGAGGGCTGCACCCATATATCGTTGAGAACCACAAATTGCCAGTAGATGTCCTTCCTTATACTTATGGGTAAATTGGGGACGCTTAAGCGGGAGATGGGCAATTGCTACCGCTGAGGTAATCCGGTAGATGGGATTGCGATCGCCTAACACCGCCTGAATATCCTTCAAGGGGATATCAAAATCAATTAATTCCGCCTTCCCCACATAAGCCAAGGCTTTATCATAAAATAATCCTAACTTCCATAATCCCAAGCAAAAGGTCTGAGTAGCCTGAATTGCCGTTCCTAAAACCGCTCCCGTATCCGTATGCAACCCCGAGGGTAAATCAATACTAATCACGGGTTGAGACTGTTCATTTAATCGGTCAATTCCCTGAGCAATCTTCCCAGAAATTGACCGTTCTAATCCAACTCCAAATAATCCATCTACAATCAAATCGCAATCCAGGAGGGGTTCGATTTCCTCAAAAAACTCGACCCCCAAACTCGCCACATATTCCCCATGCTTCCCCGTCAACTCCTTACATTTAGACAGGGGTCGATAAATCAGCACCTCATATCCGGCAAAATGTAATTCTCGGGCGACCACCAAGGCATCCCCGCCATTGTGACCGGGACCGACCAAAACCCCAACTCGCCGGACTCTGGGACGAGGATATAGGGCAACCAGGCGCTTAAAAATAGCTTGGGCCACCTTTTCCATCAAAGCGGCTACGGGCATTCCCGCTGCAAAGATTCGCCCTTCAATCGCGCTCATTTGCGCTGAAGTCACGATGAATTGATGAATCTGATGTTGGCGGTTTTGTTGTAAGGTCACGGTCCTGTTTTCTGAATGAATGGGCAACGCAGAAGATGATGGAAAGCCTGGGTTTCCAGGAGTGCGAGCATCTTGCTCGCTATCTCTACGTCAGAATGATTTAGACGTTAGATATTAACCTTGAGCGTTTCTGAGTCCATCAATCGTATTGATGAACCCGAGCATCAATGCCAAAATTACTAATATAGCCGCTTTCTTGTTGAGCGGTGATGCGATTGGGGTAAGGTCCGATCGCCAGATGTGGTCCAAAAGGAACAGTGCGGACAGAGATTTCTTGGGAGGCAATTCCGGCAGTGGTTAATTGAGTGGTAATCCGGGAAAAGTCATTGGGGTTACCGGGAATGATGACAAAATAGGGATTAGAAATGCCCAAAGATGCGCCTGAAGCAGCAGCAGTGGCGATCGCCGGGTTGATTGGCTCAATGGTACTGATCGTCGAGCGAATCCCGACCAATAACTCTAATTCTCTGGCCCGTCGGTAGGCATTGGAGTTATTCACAAACATCCCCGCTTGAATCACAGCTTTTCCATCCAACTCCTTGATAAATGCCTCCGGTTCAATTAACCGGACTTGGGCGAGTACGATTGGGTTATTAGTGGGGATATAGACCACATAACGCTTAGAACTCGGTAGAGGAGGAAGCGCGGGTGGGGCCGGAGGGAGATCAAACTGGGGAATCGGTCCCGGGGAGAAGGGGGGTTGCTGTGAGGGAACCGGAAGTTGCGGGAATTGTTGTGGCAGTTGTTGTGGAAATTGTTGTGGAAATTGTTGAAGGGTTGGAAGTTGGGGAAGGGTTTGGGCGATCGCCCGTTTATAAGGCAGTAGCACCTCAGCAGCGACTCCTACAGTTAAACCGAACCCTAAAATCGCCCCTACCCAGTCGTAAGGCGATCGCGCCGAACTCCAGTCACGATTCCTAGAACTAAACGAACCGAATCGTCGATTTTCCATACAGGGATATCCACTCACCAAGCAATATCATGAGGTTTTTAGCCACTCTAACACAAGAGAAACACGGTAGGGCTGGTAGCCTCGCGCTCTAAAGAAGCGAGGTGGAAAGCCCACACGAGCGGTTTTAACCGCCTACACTGTAGTCCAACCATGATGAGGGGTCGTTAATGTAGCGCTCTATCGGATTTTCCGCAAAACTCTACCCTTATAGAGTATTATTTAGACCAAGGCAAGTTTTCTGGACAATGATATGCTACCCAAATTCGGTGAAAAACCGGCAACAGTGGCAGTAAGCGCAGAAAACGTGTAAGTTGTTTAGA
>NZ_JAFLQW010000072.1 GCF_017313335.1 Phormidium pseudopriestleyi FRX01
AAGAGTTTTTCCGGGTGGTTCAGAACTGTCTCAAGCAGTGGTCATCAAGCGTGAACAAATTGTTCGGCTGACTCTGCTCCAAGCGGGTCCCTCTATTTTAGCCGAAAGTCCACCCAGCTTACTTTTGACAAAATTCCTTCAGGCCAAAGAGTCCTTCATGCATCAAGCCATACTCAGACGAACTGGATAGTTGAAGGCCCCTAATTAATTATCTCACAGAACTTTTCACTGTCCAGAGATCTGATTGGCAGGATTTATCCGGCCTAGCCCTTTCATCCCTGGACTAAAGTCACAGGGTTTTCAGGGTATTTTTTATAAAATCCGCGATCGCCTGCAAAGTCTAGGTCCATTAATTTATCTGAGCCTGCGGGAATCCCCGCGCTCTATCTGTACCCAGATGAGCGACTGTATGAAAGCCGCGGATATTTAGTAGGCTCAATACCTACTAAATAGACATTTACTGGAATACTTATCGTAAGTAAATCATGTTATTATAACAATAAGCTAACCATGACTTACCGCTATCGCATATATCCAGATGCCAACGAAGAAGGAAAAACTGTCTGGCTGGATGGAAACGTGCAGAGCGGCTTACAACTATGGGTTAGCCGAGATTAAAAACTGGTGTAATAGCAGGAAATGCTTGATTGATAGATGTTCCATAAAACACGAATACATCATGCCGTCCGACCGGCCATTCCCTAACGAGCTCAAACAACTTAACGCATTGCCAAAAGCAAAGAAAGTATTTCCCCGATTAGGTGAAGTCCCTTCTCAAGTCTTGCAGCAAGCCGTAAAGCAGTTACGTCGAGGATGGGAAACTTTTCAAGCAAGAGGGACTGGGTTTCCTCGGTTTAAGAAGTATGGGTTCTTTTAGTCTCTACTATTTCCACAGTTTAAAAAATCTCCTATATCTGGCAATACGATACTCTTGCCTAAGATTGGCAATATTTTAATTAATTTGCATAGACCAATCCCATATCGGTTCGCAATTAAACAGGTACGCATCGTCAAGAAAGCTGATATCTGGTATGCCAGTATTAGTATTCAGTCTGATGTCAATGTACCCGCTCATAAGCCTCATGGTCATCCGATTGGTGTAGACATTGGCTTAGAAAAGTTGATCGCGACCCGTGATGGCGTTCTCGTCAAACCGCCCAAATTTTTTAGAAAGATGCTCTTCCAGCTAAAATCGCGGCAACGCAGACTATCTAGGAAAAAGAAACGGTCAAATAATTACGAGAAGCAACGCATCAAGGTAGCGCGGATGCACCACACAATTGACAATACCCGCTCATATTTTCACTTTAAACAAGCGAATATATTCTGTGTGAGTCTGCTGGCATGATATTCATGGAAGATTTAGACTTTCGGATTATGGCTAAGGGGATGCTTGGCAAATATATGCTTGATGGTGGATTTGGACAATTTCGTTCGATCGTCAAGTATGTTTGCTGGAAGTTAGGAAAATTCTTTGCCGAAGTCAATAGCCGAGGAACAAGTCAGGAATGCCCTGAATGTAGTGCGATCGTTAAAAAAACCCTGAAAGTAAGAGTTCATCATTGTCTTGAATGTGGGTTAACCATTGACCGAGATGTTGCTTCAGGCTTAGTAATTCGTAACCGAGGGATTGCCCTTATTAGTACCGATGGATGGTCGGGAAAGGAAACTGTCTGTTCCGGCGATCTAGCGGGGGCCCCAAAGTCTAGCCAAGTGCCGAAATCCCGCAAGGGAACAACCAGAAAATCTCTGAAGTGATTCAAGTAAGCCAGCACGCGATCCGCCCAAGCGGTCAGTGTCTGGAGATGTCACCGAGAGCGGTCCTTTCGCAACTTCCCGGCATCCCTCCAGGAGAAATACTTGTGCGAAATCAGAATTGGGTTGGCAAGTCTGTTCTTCCGAAGCAAAGCGCATTCAATGGAATGTTGCCAATTTAATGAATGAGTCGGAAATTGAACGGTTCAGTCAATCGGATATCATTTTTTGCCGGAATGTATTTATTTTTCCCGGGATTCAATTCGTAAAACTGTTGCTTGTTTTTATCAGAAGATGCCCAATCGCGCTTATTTATTTTTAGGGTCTTCTGAATCCCTACTCAAGCTGAATAGCGATTTCGATTTGCGAGAAGTTGGCGGTGCTTTTGTATATGTTAAGGAGCAATCTATCAGAAGGTATGGGTTGGAAACTCTGGATATTTAGTTAGGTATCCTTTGAGTTAAAAAGCAGGAAATTGAATGATTTTTATTTTTAAGATAAGAAAGGATTAAATTCAGTCTAATTCATTAAGGTCAAGGGTTGAATCAATGGGGAGAGATATGAAGAAGGTTGTACGAGTTTTAGTGGTAGATGATTCAGCTTATGTCCGCAAGGTGGTCAAGCAAATGTTATCTCGTTATCCATTTATTGAGGTGGTAGGAACGTCCCGAGACGGAGCGTACGCATTGGAAGCGATCAAAAGTTTGAACCCGGATGTGGTTACTTTAGACTTGATTATGCCGGAAATGGACGGGGTGGAATTTTTGCGCCAACAAATGGCTCGTCGTCCGATTCCTGTGGTGGTTATTAGTATTGCCAGTGAAGGGGGGGAACAGGTCCTCGCGGCATTGGATGCTGGGGCGGTGGACTTCTGGCAAAAGCCGACGGCGTTGGCGAATGAAAAGATTTTTGAGATTAGCAATGAGTTGATTGAAAAGGTGAAAGCGGCTGCCAATGTTCCCCTGAATCGCCTGCCGGTGATGTCGGAACGTCCGATTCAATTGAGCAAGGTGATGGCTTCGGCCCCTTCATCCGGGGTTGTGGACCTTGTGGCGATCGGGATTTCTACTGGGGGTCCCAAGGCCCTAGCTTTTTTGATGGGTCAGTTGCCAGCGGATTGACCCGTCCCGGTGGCGATCGTGTTAGATATGCCGGTGGGTTATACGTCGATGTATGCAAAACGATTGAATGAGATGTCGTTATTGAAGGTTGTAGAAGCGTCGGAAGGGGAAGTTCTGGAACCCGGGGTGGTGTTTATTGCCCCTGCAGGACGGCATTTAACGTTTGTTCGCCACAGTGATGGCACAGTGAGGACGCACCTGGATGCTCGCCCGTTCGATACCCTGCATCGTCCTTCGGTGGATGTGATGTTTCAATCAGCGGCGGAGGTGTTTGGCGATCGCATTTTGGGGGTAGTGATGACGGGGATGGGGTCTGATGGCACTCAAGGTTCGGCTTGGATTAAGTCTCGCGGCGGATCTATTTTTACTGAAGATTCAGAAAGCTGTATTGTCTACGGAATGCCGCGATCGGTCGTGGAGGCGGGCTTAAGTGACCGCTCTGTCACCTTAGATTGCATGGCACAGGCGATTCTTGACCGGCTGTAATGGACTCCTTGGGTTGTTTTTTGTGAGTACAAGGAAATGCTCCAGATGGGTTCGGGCGATCGGGTCAGTTTCGGGTTTAAGAGAAAAAACTGTTTACTCTGGTTTCTCTAAAATTTCTGTCTTCGCGATCGAGGACGAGGACGTTTCAATTGCTCCGTTTAGGGTCGATCATTTCAGGGTTAAGAATTTTGGGTTTAAGGCGGTAATATAGCGGTTCGGTGGACTCATTCGCGTACAGATATTTAGAGGAGTGCGTAAAGCCTGAGCCCGGGCTTCGCTGTGCGGCGTAGCGTGTGCGTTAGCACAAACATCTTGCTCGCTATTATCAAGAGCTTTTCAAGATGCTCGCACTCCAAAAATGTACGCGAATAACTCTGGGAACCGCTCTATAGCAGTCCTAAATCAGTTGTGGAATGCCCTCACCCCCAACCCCCTTCGACCCCCCCTTCGACAAGCTCAGGACAGGCTTCGACCCCCTTCGACCCCCTTCGACCCTTCGGCGGGGCTCAGGGCTCAGGACAGGCTTCGACTGGCTCAGGGCTCAGGACAGGCTTCGGCGGGGCTCAGGGCTCAGGACAGGCTTCGGCGGGGCTCAGGGCTCAGGACAGGCCTCTCCCAGAACGGGAGAGGGGAGAAGACAGATGTTATAAATCATTTAGGAATGCTATATCTATTTTCCGTTATTTTCTAAGTCCACCATTAGGCAAAAAATTACTTTTTGCCTTAGAGTCTATCCCGGTTGTAACTGCTTCTATTTTTATAAAAAACCGTTCTTGAATAACTCGAATAGTTTTTTGCACAAAAGCGAGCATTTTCGCTATTTTTATCTTTAAAATAGCGAAAATGCTCGCTTCATTAGTCGATTTTTAGTCGATTTATCTGTTGTTTTTAACTCAATTAAAAGAGCTAATTTGCAACGCCGAAAGGGGAGAATTTCTTCTCGACCTTGACCGTCTGTTAGACTTGAATTTACCTTGAAATTTATAGCGAACGGCTCGATAAACTACATGATAATCTACATCAACTCCGCAGGCTTCTTTCAACCAAGATTGAATCTCTCCATAGCTGTTAAACCCTTCGTTGCTTTGAATTCTTAATTTCAGTTTTTCTAGGGCCTCTGGGGGAATGGTAATCGGTCTCCCAGCGGGTTTATAAACTTTGAGTAATCCATCTAATCCTTCGTGTTTGTACTTCTGAAACCAGCGATAGAGGGTTGAGGTATCTCTTGATAGCAGTCTTGAAAGGGATTCTAAGGTGGTGACTTTACCGGATTTTAGCAAGTACAAAGCGTGTAGTCTTTCTTTTTTTTGAGCGTTCGTCTCTTTTTTGAAACGAGTTTTGAGTTCATCCGCTGGTTCTTTGATATCTAACTTGAGGGTGTTCGCCATTTTACAATCGCTCTAATTAAAATAACTCCAGCTTAATTTTGGCGAGATTAACACAAACCAGGAACTCGCCCTCGCTGCTATAAAAACAGTCTCCGGCATCCTCGCGGTTGCGATCGCCTTGAATAGTTCATGAGGGATCGCGATCGGGTTCAGTCCGCATCCGGTTGACCTAGGGTACTCTCTACTCAATGGGTCAGAAGCGGGTCGATCGCGAAGCGGTAGGGACACAGGCATCTTTTCCTTATCCCATTTTTGGTTTAAAATCAAATGCTACCCATATCTTATTCTCGACAGCCTGATGAGTCAATGGCAATCTGTCGCTACAATCGCATTCCCCCGGTCTGGCCGCGAGCGTTTTTCTCATAGAAGTTTCCCCCCACCCTGGGTGACGGTGGCGAGGTTTTGCCCGTTAAACTAGGCTTGATCCGGTGAGTCTTCTGTACAAGGTGCGATCGCCGACCCTGCAACCAGATTAACCTCATCCTGGGTTTGATCTCTTAAAAAATGATTAAATTTACAGCCCTAACGCATCCTCTCGCTCCTTGAGGACCCGGTAGAGGCAATCCCCCCGGAATTACCCCGACAGACTTTCTCCTCTACCTAAAACGTCGGGACAGTAAGGTGAAGACCACCGGGTTTCTTCACAAAAATGCTGACAACAAAGCAATCCATTCTTTCAGGGAAACTCGGTTTCTGGTCCGAACTCTCAACTCCTGTCCCAATCTCCTGAACCCTGAATTTATGCCGCCACCAGTTCTGTCCCTTGCTCGGCGGTTGCCCAAGTTTTGTAATCTAATAATAACTGCTGCATTAATCCTTGCTTCATTTTCAGTAGGACATTTCCGAGTAAATTATTTCCCGTACTTTGAATCATGGATTTCGGCATCATCGAAAAGGGTGGGGGTAGGTAAATCGTTAATCCTAACTCCGCATCCCCTCCTAAATAAGTCTTCCCTTGATTGCGATAGGCTGACATTGTCCCACTCAGTTCTAACTGAAAGTGTTCGTTAATGGTTTCAATCCCTCGCAAATTACAGCCTACGGATTCTAAACAAATTGTGCCTTCCCCATCCGCCCAAACCTTCATGTCTACGGTGGGTTCGATTTTTAAACTAAAGAAGTTTAAGGGGCGCATTTTCAGCCGGTAGCAATTGCTAGTCAACTGTTCGATGCAGCTTGAATCTGCGATCGCCCTAACAATCCGTTCAGGGGACTGCAAATACCTCTCAATCTCTACAGGTTGCTGTGGAACAGCCAGATCAACCGATTGTGTGGCAACAAACTGATAGTACATGGGAGGAGACTCTATTAATATTTGTTAAGCGGGTTTCATAAACCTTACAGTAGTTTACATTTATTGGCAATATTTTCTTTGTACCCTAGGGCAGAACGGGCGATCGCCCGCCATCCCTTATGCCGGGGGTGTATTCGGCGAAAGCACCTGACCCCCCACCGCCAACTCCGACTCGGTGGCATCCGATGCCCAATGACGATAATCCAACAACAACTGGTGCATCAACCGTTGCTTAATCGTCAGCAACACACTCTTGAGCAATCCATTCCCAGTGGTTTCCAATAACGATTTCGGGGCCATCCACAAGGGCGGTGGCAAATCTACCTCTACGACTAAATCCGCTTTTCCCTTCAAATAAGTCACCCCCCCTTCTTCCACCGGGGAGAGTTTCCCCAGCAGATCCAGGCAAAAGCGGCGATCGATATATTCAATCCCTCGGATTTCACTCCCCACGGAAACCAAATGAACGGTCCCATCCGGTTTTGCCCAGACTCTGAGATCCACCGTCGGTTGAATCCGCAGCATCATAAACTCTAAGGGACGCATTTTTAATCTAAACCGCTCTTTCCCTAATTGTTCGGTCCGCGTCGGATCCACAAGCGCTCTAATCAACCGTTGCGGTTGCCGTAGGTAATGTTGAATCGGAACAGGTTGGACGGGAACAGGAATAGACACAGACTGAGAAGCGACAAACCGGATATTATGCATTATGGGTTCAACTCAGGTTGAGGGTTCTTAATCACTACGCTATCAAAATTTACATTTTTTAACAAACTGTAAACTTTGGCAGATCAGGCTTCATACTGGGCCTTATGGTGATTAAATACGGAAAATGACCCAGGCGCTAGTAGAATAAACGCTTTAACTTGCCGTTAATCTTACTCTATTTCTGAGAAACAACCCTAAAAAACTTAACCAATTGGGATAATCTCCCCGATTAAAGTTTGACCTGCGCACGAAGATAAGTAAACCCAACTTTTTGGAGTTTTCTGGTGTTCGCCTGTTTGCTATTTTTCAAAAAGAACCGAGTTAACTGAGGAAATCTGCGATGACTGTATCCATTGCCTATTTAGGGCCTCCAGGCACCTATTCCGAAGCGGCAGCGATCGCTTATGTGGACCAGTTGCAGCAAGCTACAGGAGAGGAATGTCTGTTGTGTCCCTATCCCAGTATCTCCCAAACGTTACGCGCTGTTGCCCGATCGCAGGCTCAACGAGCGGTGGTGCCCGTGGAAAATTCCCTGGAAGGAAGTGTGCCGATGACTCTGGATGCCCTCTGGCAGTTAGATAGTCTGCAAATTCAACGGGCGTTGGTGTTGCCGATTTCCCATGCGCTGATTTCACCCGTCCCAGAGTTGTCAGCTATCAAAACGGTTTATTCTCATCCCCAAGCGTTAGCTCAATGTCAGGGATGGTTGGAACAGTTTCTCCCTTGGGTGCAATTAATTCCTACGAATTCTACGACGGAGGCGGTGCAACAGTTAGAAGGCGATCGCTTCGCTGCGGCGATTTCTTCTCAACGCGCTGCTGAACTTTACGATCTCCCCATTATCGCTTTTCCGATTAACGATCGCCCAGATAACTGCACTCGGTTTTGGGTGGTGAGTTTACAACCCTCTCCCGGGGGGGCTTATACCTCGTTGGGGTTTAGTGTCCCCGCGAATCTTCCCGGTGCGCTTTCTCAACCCCTCCAAGTCTTTGCCAGTCGGGGGATTAATTTAAGTCGGATTGAATCTCGCCCGACTAAGCGAGCGATCGGGGAATATTTGTTTTTTCTGGATTTAGAATGCGATTCGCGAAAATCCTCGGTGGAATCAGCTTTCCAGGAATTACGCTCCCACACGGAGACGCTGAAAATTTTCGGCAGTTACGATTTTGTCGCGATTAAGTCGGATTAGGGGATGTTCGCTTAGGGTGGGTCAGGTTAGGATATAAAGCATCTATCTCCAATCATGACCCAAAGGGGGTTAACCCGAATTAGGGATGTAGGTTTTTGTCAAAAAAAAACCCCGCTCGGAGCATTTGAGCGAGGTTCTGATGTGGTGTGAGAAGTGAACGTAATTGCTCTCTATAAAAAGAATAGTCAGTGGATGTGACAGTTTTATGGCGATCGCATAACTAAGTTATGTCAGTTTATTCCCCGGCGATCGCTAGATGGACTGTAACGATGACGCTGCTATCTATTGGCAAAACAATTCCATTTCCGATTCTGACCCCCAGGTGTGGCGATGGGGATAGGTCGATGAAACTATTCTACCTTACTTTACCCCTTTGAGAAGCTGGGGGATTTCAGCTTTACCCTTAATTATGTATCCAACGGTTCAAGGCATTCCGGCATTGCCGGATTTGACTCATCCTGATGAATTGATGCAGTTTGGCGATCGCGTTCTCAATCTATCCCTAAGTTTAGGGATTTTTTTGGTAGTCTTCGGATTGGCGATCTCCGCCATCAAATGGACTTACCGACAACCGGAACCCCCCTTCCCCCTCCTAGAAGATTGGGTGGGCGGTTATTTGGTATTGCTCCAAAAATTACCCCATTTTATTTTAATTCTGACCTTTTTAATCGGGGGATTCTTTTTATCTTCAACCTTAGCCAATCGATACCATCACTGGGAACAATCCCGGGTTCAAGAGATAGCTGCCACGGTTTCTGGGGAACGCCTGGAACAACCTTCTCCTCGAATTCGCTATGTGATTGAAGAACCCTATAAATACAGCAATTGGATTAATGGGCAGTTAGTTGAAATTGAGGATACAAGAGAAGTTGACCGTTTCCTGGCGATCGCAAGTTCGTCCATTGTCGTTACCCTTAACCAATCGACGGATGTTAGCAATAACAAAGCTATTTATCTGGCCGAATTTGAAGCGGAATACGAAGTAATTAACTCTCTGAGAGAACCTCGGACTTTTTTCTTTGAAATTCCTCCCCCTTTTGGTTATTCCGTGCTGCAAAACTTTAAAGTAGAGCGGGATGGGGAGAGAATGCTCCAAATTAATCCGGGAGATTATGGGTTTCCGTTCTCGTTACAACCCGGTGAAGAAACTCGCTTTCGGGTGACTTACAAGGCTCAAGGAGGTCCCCGTTGGGTTTACAATTCCCAAGGCGAATCCCTGTCTAATTTTCGCCTAACGGCATTGGCAAATTTTCCCCAGGCTGATTTTGCCAGTGGGATTATCCCCACCGCGACGAACCAGGAACGTTCGGGGACCCGCTTTAGTTGGGTTTTTGAAGATAATGTTTCCGTTCGCAATCCCTTTGGGGTATTTACGGCAACGGAGACGGTCCGCAAGACGGGGGTGCTGCCTCGGTTGCTGTTGTTGGCACCGGGGGTATTTTTGTGGTGGATTGTTCTACTGTATTTATCGGTCCCGATGCGTCTGGTGGATATATGCCTAGCGGGGGGTTTATTTTTTGCCGGACTGTTGAGTTTGACTTATTTTAGTCGGGTGATGGATGTTACCCTCGCTTGGCTGTTGCTTTCTCCCATCCTGTTGGTATTGGTGTGGGGCTTGGGAAATCAGAAGCGGGCTTCGTTAGCGGCACTGATTTGTACGATCGCCGGTGCGGTTCTGCCGATTTGGGGGTTAATTAGCAGCTATACGGGTTTAACGTTGAGTGTTGCCGGTTTGCTGTCGGTGGTTTGGCTGGCCCTTCGCCATTGGTATGGGGGAGTGGGACGGTTGAGATTTTAGAAATGTCGAGATGTTGGATTTTAGAGGCGATCGCGAATCTAAAATCCAATATCCAAAGGCTCTGCTCACTCATTGAGGGTGTCTTTGAGGACTGTGCGTGCAGCTAGATGAGAGCGGGTGGAGGTGAGAATTTCTGATTCTCGTTCCAGTCGGGCTCCGGTATCTAGCATTTCGAGAAGGGATTGCTGTTCTGCCGCGACGCCATAGAGGTTACTGGCGACCCAATAAGAGAGTTCCACGGGGAGTTCGGGGATGTCGTCGGGAAGTTCGATGGTTTGATCCATTAATTTACCCGAAAGACGGACGACATCTCGTAAGAGGAGATCGACTTCACTGGCGAGGGGTCTAAGGTCTTCCTCGGGGGGTTTATCTTCGAGCCATTCGACTAAACCGACGAGATAGGGTTTTTCTCGGACGTATTCTAGGACTCGAAACCTCTGCTGGCCGAGGGTGAGCATTTTCATCCGGTCATCGGGGAGGCGGACATATTGCAGAATTTCGGCACAGCACCCGATGGAGGTGGGTTGACCTTTGACGGGATCCCACATGAGTACCCCAAATCTGCGATCGCTCTCCAGAATTGTGTTCATCATAATTCGGTAGCGAAACTCGAAAATGTGCAGGGGTAGGGGTCGGCCTGGAAAGAGGACGACTTCGGGCAAGGGAAATAGGGGGAGTTCTCGAACGGCGATCGATGAGGAGGATTGCATTGTGCCTCAGTCCAAAAAGTAACTTCGCTTTTATCTTAACTGATACGTTTAACCTGAACATTGCTGTACAAGGAACTCACCCGTCCTGACTCACGGACGAGTGAGGATTTTTTGATAATTTTTTGATTTAAAAGCTTGACTTTTTTGAATTGTTATGTTAATAAAATTGAAATTTTAAGAGGGTTTTTTAAACGTAATGAGAATTTTTAAGGGATTGAGGGGCGATCGCGTTTAGGTTCAGTCTCAGGTTAAATGTTTAAAAAAGGAGAATTCAGAGTTCTCCTTTTTTAAAAGATAGATAAAATAGTCCGCTGTAGTGCCATTCGCGAGGCGCTGGCTCTATGCCGTGGGTTCGTTCGGCTTTTGAAGGGGTTTAGAGTTTGACTTCAATATCAACACCGGCAGGCAGATCGAGTTTCATCAGCGCATCAATCGTTTTAGAAGACGGTTGATAGATATCGATAATCCGGCGGTGGGTACGGGTTTCAAAATGCTCCCGGGAATCTTTATCGACGTGGGGAGAGCGGAGTAAACAGTAAATACGTCGGTTCGTCGGTAAAGGAATGGGTCCGACTGCTGTAGCGTTAGTCCGATTCGCTGTATCTACGATTTTTTCGCAGGAAGTATCGAGCAATCTGCGATCGAAGGCTTTTAGACGAATCCGAATTTTTTGCTGTTGTAAGGTAGCCATTGATTTTTAGTTGTCTAGGTTCGGTTAATAAATGGGTCGTTGGTCATTGGTCCTTAGTCATTGGTCGTTGGTCGTTTGTACTTGCCTCTGAGACCCAGAACAAATGACAAATGACAAATGACCAACGACAAATGACAAATGACAAATGACAAATGACAAATGACAAATGACAAATGACAAATGACAAATGACAAATGACAAACGACAAATGACAAACGACAAATGACAAATGACAAATGACAAATGACAAATGACAAATGACAAATGACAAATGACAAACGACAAATGACAAATGACAAATGACAAACGACAAATGACAAATGACAAACGACAAATGACAAATGACAAACGACAAATGACAAATGACAAATGACAAATGACAAATGACAAACGACAGATACAAGCAGAGCAGAAAAGCTCCTCAAGTTGGGATGGCTTTTCTGCTCTACCGTCAATCAGCACGCTTCTGCCTTAAAAGGCAGGAGCGGAGCGCCCTAAGTCGGTTTACTTCTTGGGTTGGTCGAGGATTTTAG
>NZ_JAFLQW010000341.1 GCF_017313335.1 Phormidium pseudopriestleyi FRX01
ACGACAGCAAGTCGTTACTACGAACGGGGGAAATACCGCTTTCTGCTTTTTGCTTTATTCTTGCCCTGGAAATTCGCTATACTCGAAGAGAGTTGAGAGCGAAGGGCCTGATGGGAAATAATCGAAATCAACCTCAACCTGATGATGCCGTTTTGGGGGGACAACACCCGGCCCCCATAGGTTCTATGGTTTTGGGGGGGTTAGATGGAGTGAAAATGCGTTTGGCTTCAATGGTGGTAGAATATCGAATTACTGCCCTGTCCGAAGCGCTGCGGTATGGAATTGATGGGTTAGATTTAGTAATTGAGGCATTGCGCGATCGCTCTTGTAAAGTGCGTCATGCGGCCTATTTACTCCTAGAAAACAGGACAGAAACTCGGGTGCAACACGCTTTACGGTTTTATAATTCTTATCATACTTTGGTCAATCGCGTTGTAGAAACCGAACCTCCGGCCAAACTTGAGCATATTGATATGATGATGCAAAATTTGGAACAGGTGGAGGGAAGTAAAATGGGTAAAATGGTTGACCAATCTCTCAGTTTAGTCCAAACTTCTGAAGGGCAAGAGCGCATCAAGCATTACTTATTTAACGGGACTGCCAAACAGAAAGATTATGCAGCTCGTTATTTTAAGAAAAAGGGCCGAAAAGATATTTGAGTTACAAGCGTATTAACAGTATTGCTTGAAGTCCGAAAAATCTTTATATTCTTAATTTTTATTTCAACCACTGTAGACTCGCTCAATCTGAAAAGCCCTCACTTTAATTCCGGTGAGGGCTTTTTTAGGGTTTTACACTTCTTTAAAGCGAATCTTAGCTTCTGTTAGGGCTTTTCTCACTTGTTCAAATCCGGTGCCACCGTAACTATTGCGGGCGGATACGACTTGTTTGGGTGCGATCGCAGCGTAAATATCACTCTCAAAGGCGGGATGCAATTCTTTCCACTCCTCTAGGGTTAAATCTTTTAACAATTTCCCCGCCGATAGAGAGGTTTTGACAACTTTGCCAACCAGGTTATAGGCTTCTCGAAAGGGGACACCTTTAGCGGCTAAATAGTCAGCAACATCGGTGGCATTGGAGAAGTCCTCGGCGACGGCTTCGGCAAGGCGTTCCTCGCGAAATTTGATGCCTTCACTCATTAAAATTGTCATGGCTTCTAGGCAAGCCTTGACAGTTTTCACGGCATCAAATAGGGATTCTTTATCTTCTTGCAAGTCTTTATTGTAGGCTAAAGGTAAGCCTTTCATCAACACTAACATTCCTTGTAAATGCCCGAAAACTCGGCCTGTTTTTCCGCGAACTAATTCGGGAACATCGGGGTTTTTCTTTTGCGGCATGATGCTGGACCCTGTGGCACAGCTATCGGTTAGGGTGATAAAGCTAAATTCTTGCGATGCCCAGAGGATAACTTCCTCGGATAGGCGACTCAGATGCACGAGAATCAGACTAGAGGCACAGAGAAACTCGATCGCAAAGTCGCGATCGCTCACTGCATCTAAACTGTTATTATAAGGTCGGCTAAATCCGAGTTCTTCGGCAGTGAATTGGCGATCAATCGGAAAGGTTGTCCCCGCTAAAGCACCGGCCCCTAACGGACTGATATTTACCCGCTGATAAACTTCTCCCAAACGTTCCCAGTCTCGCTGTGCCATTTCAAAATAGGCCAGGAGGTGATGCGCTAAACTAATCGGTTGGGCACGTTGCAGGTGGGTGTAACCGGGGATTAAGGTTTCCACATGGCGATCGGCCAATTCCAGCAAGACACTTTGAAAGTCGCGGATTTGTTGCCGAATTTGCTGGATTTGGTCCCGGAGATAAAGTCGGGTATCGGTCCCCACTTGATCATTGCGCGATCGCCCGGTATGGAGTTTTTTCCCCACATCTCCCACCAGTTCCGTCAAGCGACGTTCCACCGCAAAATGGACATCTTCCGCATCGACTCCGGGTTTAAATAACCCTTGGCGATATTCTTGGCGAATTTGTTCGAGTCCCTTAATCAGCTTATCTGCTTCATCCAGGGAGATAATGCCGGTTTTGCCTAGCATTTTCGCATGGGCCATCGATCCGGTCAAGTCATACTCAATCAGTTGAATATCAAACCCGATACTGGCATTGAAGCGGGCGATCGCCGGATGTAATGCACCTTCAAATCGTTGACTCCAGGTTTTTTGTTCTGTCATGCTCAATTAACCGCCTTCTTAGCTCGCTCAAACAAAATATCATGGGTTATTTGTCATGGGTCATTTGTCATTAGTCATTTGTCATGGGTGATTGACGGACTAAGGATAAATGACCCGTTACTTTAACTACCTCGGAATCCCCGAAATAGATAACCCAGAACCATACCAATCATTAATGCCCAAATTTGTCCAGTTTCAACAAAGTTATCCCAGCTATTTTTAATTTGACCCATAATATCGGGGTCACTGACTTGTTGAGCCAGCACGATCGCCTGACGTAAAGATTCCCCCATCAACGGGGAAAAGACATCGCCCCTGTTGGGAGGGATAGCTAATGGCGCGATTAATTCGTGAAGGCTAGAAAAAAATATAGTCATGAGTTTTTGACACCCTGGAGAGGGCAGGAAGAGGGCTGTTTGCAGTATGCCGGATGAAGTTCATCCTGTAAACGACCCGATCGCAATTCTTCAATTTCTTCAATAATGAGGGCTTCGTCCCTTTCACCGGGAGTATGCTCTCCCGGTGAACCATTGCACTTCGGCGAGTCCGGGACATAGAACAGCCTGATTTCTAGAGTTCTTCCCAACTTCAAACCCCTCCTAGATTCTCCTCCTCAGACCGGGTTTTTGAGCTATCCTCCTCCCTTGTGACTTGCAGCACAATCAGAGTCATATCATCAGTATTTTGAGTATTGGGACCGATAAAATGGCCGACCCTCTCGAATAGGTGTTCTAAAATCGCTTGGGGCTTTTGATAATGTTGACAAGCCCATTCCAAAGCCGCTGTCAAGTTTTCCTCATCAAAGCGATCGCCAACTTGATTACTGGCATCAGTAAACCCGTCAGTGTAATAAATCAGCGTATCTCCAGGCGCAAGCTGAATCTGTGCTTCTTGATACTGGGTATCCGGGTCTAATCCAATCAACATCCCCAACGTATCTAACCGCTGAATCGTCCGCGTAGATGCCTGCCACAATAACGGTGGATTATGTGCCGCATTACTATAGGACAAAATCCGAGTTTCCGGGTCATACTCGGAATAAAACAGCGTGACAAACCGATGAGAATTCTCCAAATCCGCATACATCACCCGGTTTAAATGCTGAAGAATTCGCGAGGGGGAATGACCGTTGAGGACCTCTGCGCGTAACATTCCTCGGGTCATAGTCATAATCAACCCCGCCGGTACCCCTTTCCCCATCACATCGCCAATCACGATGCTCCAGCGTCCGTTCGGTTTTCCGCCTTGATTTTTAGATAGAGCAAAATCGTGGGTTGTGGGAATAAAATCGTAGTAGTCTCCCCCCACCCGACTGGCGGTTTCACAACTGGCAGCCAGTTCAATGCCATTAATCATCGGACATTGGCGCGGCAGGAGTCGCAGTTGGATTTCTGCCCCAATTTCTAATTCTCGGTCCAGTCGTTCCTTCTTCCGCAATTCTACGGTCAGCTCGTCATTTTCGATCGCCACGGCGGTTTGATCCGCCACTAACCGGACCAACTTCTGGCGCGTCGGAGTCCAAGTATAGTCCGGGTCTCGACTGAATACATACAGACGACCGCGTTCCGTATTTTTGACCAAAATGGCGGTGCCAAATAACTGCACGTCTGACCCTAGGTAGGGCGTCACTTGGTAATCTAAGGCCGATGGGGGCAGACTTGAGGCGGCCAAGTTAGAATCATCCATGATTTGACGAGTCAGGTTTTCTAAAGCCTGGCGAATATCATGGCATTCGTGACCATCCTGGCAGTGAAGTTGCTGTAACCTCACTTGACCATTGGGTTTAAACAGAATCAATGCTCCCCCATCGGCATCGGTGACGCGACTCGCCACTAGGGGAATCAACTCCAAGAACTGATTTAAATTGTTAAAGCTGCGTAAGGCAAATCCCAAGGATGACAGCAAATCTTGGACTTTCTTTTGTTCCCGATGCAAACGGGCCACCAGTTCTTTGAGGGCAAAGACGGGGGTTACATCTGCCGATGCGCTGCCGTTGTCGGGTACATCGGGCTGAAATGGCTGTCGAGGGAGAGGCAAAGAAGTCATTGAGTCAAGCTCGCTCCAGCGGGAGTGATTATATCTTTTGTTTTGGGGTAAACATTACCCCACACCATACAGTCTGGTGTTAAAGAATGGCTGCCAATTGGGTTTGGCGATCGCCCTTATGGATTGTTTAAGGGCTGAGTATTTTAAAGCGGTTCTAAATTAACCCAAATGCCACCGAGTTCAAATCGGTTGCTAGATAATATTCGCGGCAAAAGGTAGGAAGTCGAAGGGTTAGCAGAGGGGGCCGTCTCCCCAGTATATTGAGTGGTTTGTCATAAAAAACTCGCACGATCTACGATGCGGATCGCGGGGGGACTGATTTTCTATCAAGCAGGCGGCTTCAGCGTGATTATTTTTCAACCCTGATTCCGACTGTATGAAGCATCAATCTAGATTTCTACAGATATCGCATTAAAGTGGATTTATGATAGCGCTATTTATACGCTCTGCCAATCCACTGATGGGGGGGTTTTCCCAACTCGATTCCTCGTCAGGCGATCGCTGATTTGTTAGATTTTTGGTCACCCATTTCTCAAAGCGAGACTCTACCCGGTGGGTGAGTTACCTGCCGGGACTTCCCTGGAGCATCTCAATTTTGCCTAAAAACCGAATCTGACCTCTCCCCCGAGCCCCCTCCCCTGCAAGGGGAGGGGGAAATTGACCTCTTTCTCCCCCGTACAGCCAAGACATTCATTCCTTATACCTCCCTCTCCTCTTAGGGGAGGGCCGGGGAGGGGTGGTCCGGGGGCTGGGGGGTTAGGTCTCTTTTCAAAATTGAGATGCTCCCGACTTCCCTGGGTTCAAACCCTTAGTCCAATGACTTCAGCCCAGGGAGTCTGAAGGTCTAACGTCTCTATTCTTGCTCTGAATACTAGCCACCAATCAACGCTTCGACAAACTCATAGCTGGAAAAGGGGCGCAGGTCTTCGATTCCTTCACCGGCACCGATAAAGCGGATGGGTAATCCCATCTGCTGCACGATCGCCAAGGCTATGCCACCTTTAGCAGTTCCATCCAATTTTGTCAAGATGACTCCACTCAAATTAATCGCTTCGGAAAACACTTGAGCTTGACGGAGGCCGTTTTGTCCCAGAGTTGCATCCAAAACCAGCAGTGATTCTACCACTGCATCGGGCGCTTTTCTATCCACGATTCTACGGATCTTTGCCAATTCGTCCATCAAATTCTTTTTATTTTGCAGCCGTCCAGCAGTATCCACCAGCAACAGTTCTGTGCCTCGGGCTTGGGCGGCTGAAATCCCATCAAATACCACTGCTGCGGGGTCCGAATTTTTCACCGGGTTGGCAATTACTTCCACATCGGCGCGGCTTCCCCACACCTTGACTTGCTCTACTGCAGCGGCGCGGAAGGTATCTGCTGCCGCAATCAGGGTCTTATAACCGGATTGTTTGGACAGGTGGGCAATTTTACCGATAGTGGTGGTTTTACCGGCACCATTGACCCCGGCAATCACCCAAATGTTCAGGGTCTCTTTCTCCGGGACAAAGTTGGCTTTGTAGTTTTCCTCAAAGGGGCGATCGAGCATTTCCCGGAGGATTTTTTTCAGGTAGGCGATCGCCTCTGCCGGAGGGAGTGCCTCTTCTTTTAACTTCTGTTGGAGGGCCTCAATAATCAAGTCCGTCGCCTCCACCCCCACATCCGCCTGCAACAGGGCCGTTTCAATTTCCATCACCGCTGCTTTATTCAGCGGCCCCTGTCCGACGATTGCCCGTAACTGGTTAATTAAACTCCGACGGGTTCTATCTAACCCCTGGCGTAACTTCTGCAACCAGTTAATCTCTTCAATGGAAACCTCATCGGCACGGCGTCCTTGCGCCGCCAGCACTTCCGCTGACCACAAAAAGCCCTCATCAAACGCCAGTCCGGGAATTTCTATCCCCTCAACATCCGATTGTCCCGGGGTCGGGGTCCGTCTGAGGTCCTCCTCTACTGGACTCTCCACAGCCGTTTCCTCTAACCGCTGCATTCTCCCCTGTCTTTCCGCCTCCGCCCGTGCCAGGAATGACACCGGAGCCGGTGCTGGAGCAGCAGGTTCCGAGGTTTCCGTTGGTTCTGAGGTTTCAATCGCAAGAGCCGCTGCTGGCTCTATAACCTCCTCTGGAACTGCTTCCGGTTCTGGAGTTTCCTCTGCATCAGCGGAGGGTTCTGCCAGTTCTGCATCAGCGGAGGGTTCTGCCAGTTCT
>NZ_JAFLQW010000673.1 GCF_017313335.1 Phormidium pseudopriestleyi FRX01
AGTATGCGGGACGCAAACAGTGGCAACGTTGATCGCGGTTTATGGGTTCTTTATGACACCCCTCGGTTGGGGTTGGGCACTGTTCGTTTGGGGCTATGCGCTAGTGTGGTTTCTTGTGAATGACCGAGTGAAACTGCTCGCTTATCAGATTTTAGTTCCGCGACTATCAGGTTGATATCACGATGGCTGACCGGGGGTTCTAGGGATTGGATTAATTTTAAAACATTCAGGACATCCCACAACAGGCCAATCACAGCCCCTTCATTCCAAGGTTTGCCGTTTTCAATTTCTTTGCTCAGTTCTTGCCCGTCGATAAAGTCTTGAACAAAATAGAATCCATTATTTTGTTCAAAATTATCCCAAAGGCTAGGAATTTGAGGGTGATGTCCTAGCTTTTCTAAAACACCCGCTTCTCACTGAAATCAACGAAGTTTACCCCGGAGTCGGATATCGATCGCACTGTGGAGATTCTGTCTACTGATGAGTTCCGATCGCCTCTACAAATCTAACGGTTGCAGTAGCGCGATCGCATTACAGCCAATATAACCGACTGCCAAGGGGGATTGATCGGGTAACAAAGCCAGAACATTCTGCAAGGTTTGTGGTAGGGTTGCCCCATAGATTTGCCAGAGATTCTCACGCAGTTGATTAATAATCCGATCGCCTGCTATATCATCGGTTCCGGGTCTGACGAACATCAGCGATCGCCATACTTTAAAGTAGCGAATATCATGACTCTGCACCACCCGTTTCATTTCCGCTGTCGCACGTTCGACTAATTCCTCCCGGACTGATTGCATCACCAGGGGTTGCAAGGTGAAGGCAGAGGACTCCTCCCCAAACCAGGATTCTAACAGCGATCGCCGCTCTAAACTGGCAATTCCTTCTAATAATGCTGCCGGATCGAGTAATACCAGAAAATGGGTTTGCAGTCGGCAAAATGAGACGGGTTCTTGCCAGATTGCCAACCAGTACAGAATCTCTCGTTCTAAATCAGATAGGCGTTCCAATTGTTGGTGCAACAGAGTTCGTAATCTATCGCCGACAATCAGGGTATTCTGATTCAAAAAGGCGGCGACATTTCCCCCAAATACGGTCTGAATAAACGGAGTAACAATTTTGAGGGCGAACGGATTCCCCCGATACAGTTGAATTAAGGCCGAAAGTCCTAATTCTTTCCCCGTCAATCCTCGGGATTTTAACAAGTCTAACGCCGCAGTATTTCGCAATCCTAAAAGGGTTAAACCGCGCAGGTTTTTGCCTTCTAGGGGGATTGTCCGGGGTTGTTCACGACTGGTAATCAGAATGCAGCTTTGATGGCGATCGCGACTTAAGGTTTGGATAAATTCACTATATTCTGTTTCCCACTCTGGTGACTGTAATACCGCTTCTAATCCATCTAAAATCAGCAGACAGCGATGGTGTTTTAGATATTGGAGTAATTGGATTGTGCCTTTGGCAATATTGGTGACGCTGGTTTTATCAAAGCTGTAGAGGAGACTATCGAGGAGGGCAATTAAAGAGGGGGAATGGTGAAGCGATCGCCAGATTAAACCGTGAAATTGCAGTTGCATGGCGTCAGCAAAAGCGAGGGCAAGGGCGGTTTTTCCCATGCCACCCATGCCGGAAATGATGATAATTTTGGCGGTGGAAATCCATTGTTCCAGTTGCGCCAACTCGCGATCGCGTCCGAAAAAAGAGTCTAAATCTGGCGCTTCCTGCCAGTCTCGGATCCCAGGAAACTCCGGGATAGCTGGATCAAAATCAGCTTCACAACTTTCGGCGATCGCCTGCCAGTCGCTAATCCCCACGGCGGCACAAATGGCGATAAAAATGTCCCGTTGAATGCGATCGCCATGCCAAAATCGTCGTAAGGTGGCGCGGGAGGTATGAGCATCCTGCCACCACCGCGCTGTACTGGTTTTTGTCCAACCCAAACGCTTTCTAGCGCGATCGGCGATCGCCAAACCTTCCGTCGATGCATTCACCGACTTTGACATACTTCAGACCTATCGAGGAATAACATCAACCCTAGCACCATCAGAGTCAATCAATGATAAAAATCTACGGAGGTAACAACCCCCGTAGAATTAGTTAGGAAAGCGGTAATCTGATGCAGTAACTTATGCCAGTCCCACTAACTTAGCACTCAGATCCCACATCCGCTTACCATTATCATTATCCCGCGCTTGAGGAGAAACCCGTTGGACAAAAGATTTTCGATCTTTTTTCTGACGATTTCCCCAACTCCAATAAGCGCCGGATTGTTTGTATTCCGGATCGGCCACCACTACCGCCACTCGTTCTCCCGCTAAATCCTGAGATACATATCCTTTGGTAATGTATTTTTGGAAGATCGGGAAAAGTTTCTGAAACAGCGGATAATGATTCCGGAATAATGGTGTTTCAGCAACACATCCGGGATAGAGAGAAGTGAAGGCAATTCCGGTTGATTCATGATAGCGTTCATGAAGTTCCCGCATCGTTAAGACGTTGCAGACTTTGCTATCTTTATAAGCCTTAACTGGCTCAAACTTCTTGCCATCAATCATCGAGTAAGGTTCTTTGAATCCTTCAGCAAACCCTGTGAAATCCCCTAAATCGGGACGAGGGGGAATTTTGCCCCCGAGTTCATCAGGATTGTGCGTGACGGTTCCTAAGATGACCATGCGCTTATCCGGCGCAGGCGATCGCTTCATATCCTCCAACATGACATTGCACAGGAGGAAATGACCCAAGTGATTCGTCGCCACACTGAGTTCATACCCTTCAGGACTCCGCAAGGGATCTTTAATTAACGGCATATAGATAGCCGCATTGCAGACCAAAGCATCCAGGGTCCTCCCTGTCGCGCGGAAATCATTGATAAATTGACGCACGCTTTGTAAGGAGCCTAAATCGATATGGAGAATCGTGTAGCTGTCTGGAGACATTCCCACAGACTGGGCCGCTTGTTCAGCTTTGGCTAAATCCCGACAGGCCATGATCACGTGCCATCCTCGTTTCGCCAGGGCTTTCGCGCCGTACAAACCGACCCCGGAGGATGCGCCCGTGATGACGACCGTTGACTTTCGATCTTGTTCCATCGGTAGAGAAATGAGTTGACCGTTGTTGACTCCTTCTAGGATCTCATAATGCGATCGCGATGGTAAACTAAATTTTTTCCTGGGGTCCTGGGGTCCTCTAGCCGGGGTCCCTCCTGAACCTCTTCTGGGGCGTCTTGGCGAGGCGAGCAGGTTGGCGTTAAGCAAGGTATGATTGAGAATATGATGCTAAAATTAGCATATTTCAGGGAACAGTAAATTAATGAAGTCAGTTGAGTGGATCGGTAGCTCCCTTGATGATTTAAAAAAATTCCCAAAGGATGTTCAGAAAGTCATGGGTTTCGCTTTATATGAAGCTCAAACCGGAAATAAACCTCTTTCAGCGAAGCCACTTAAAGGATTTAAGGGTGCTGGTGTACTTGAAGTGGTAGAAAATTTTGACAGAGACACTTACCGGGCAGTTTATACTGTAAAATTTGCCAGTGCAGTTTATGTCTTGCACTCTTTTCAAAAGAAATCCAAGCAAGGTATTACTACCCCTAAACAAGATATTAAATTAATCGAGCGTCGGTTCAATCGGGCAGAAGAACATTACTCGGAGAATTATGGGAAACAACAGGGAGAGTAAAGCATGAAGGAAAAAATTGAAGTGCAAGCAAGCAGCGGCAATGTTTTTTTAGATTTGGGCTTGGAGGATGCTGACGAATTACTGATTAAGGCAGAATTTGCCCATAAAATTACTCGTATCATGACTCAGTATGGTATGACTCCACCGACTATCGCCCTCTTTTTAGATATTGAACCGCCAAAAGTCTTAGATTTAATCAATGGCAAGGCATGGATTTTTTCCACTGAACAACTCGGTCAGTTTTTCAAGAGGTTGGATAAAACTTTGTCAGGTTTCGACTTTCCGTATTATGACAAAGAGCTGGTCAAGGTAAAATTTGCCAATGAAATTACTAGGATGATTACTCAGTATGGCATGACTCAAGGTAAGGCAGCAGAGATTTTAGGCACGAAGCAGCCCCAAGTTTCAGAATTAATCAATGGAAAGCTATACAAGTTTTCAACGGACCGACTATTTCGGTTTTTAATTAGACTGAGCGACTATATATCGAGCCTAAATGAGTTGGATAATTATTCCCGATCTGAAAGCGCTAGGCTTACGGGGCAATTCATGAAATCTCCCTACACCATTGATGTAGATTAACTCTAAAAATTCTAAAGAGGTTGTACAATTTTTTGAACAATGCCAAAAGCCTTATTCTATAAATAAGGCGGCTTCAAAATGCGATCGCCTCCCTAAAATTACCCCCCTCAACTCCACACCCGTTGCAAATTCAACACAAACCCAGGTAACACCGTCTCCCCAGATAATTGACTCGGATTCACCACAATTTCCACCCCTTGTCCGGCGCGATAAATCTCGACTTGTTGCTGTTGCGGGTCAATTAACCATCCCAATTGTGTCCCATTGTCGATATACTCCTGTAACTTGCTTTGCAGTTTTGCTAAACTGTCCGACTCGGACCGCAATTCAATCACAAAATCAGGAGATAAGGGAACAAATCCTTTGCGCTGCGCTCTTGTTAATGCTTGCCAACGTTCTATACTCACCCAAGCAGCATCTGGAGAACGGTTTGCACCATTGGGAAGGGTAAACCCGGTGGAGGAATCAAAAGCAATGCCATTTCCTCCTTCTTCCTCAATCCACTTGACCAAAAAATAGGCAATTCTGATATTGCGATATCCCGTTTCGCCTCCAGTGGGGGGAGTCACAATTAATTCTCCTGCGGCAGTGCGTTCTAGTTTTAAATCAGGGTTGGCAGCGGCGATCGCTGCAAATTGCACGGGATTAACCTGAAGGTTCAGGTCCCAGGGTAATTGTAAGGTTACGGTTTCCAGTTTTGTCGGGGTGGCGATCATGGTTTATCATCCTCTACCGCTGTGATTTGATTGTAACGGATGGGGGTATTGCTTAGGTCCTTTGCCTTCTGGAAGCTCGGCAATATCTAATGCTATCAATCCAGTCTGTTTTGTACCCCGTATCGTCGGAAGACAGCATCGTTCACCCTTAAATCCAGCTAGAGTGCTGTCCCGCAATTCCTAATGGTTTGACCAAGTTGCAGAGACACAATATTCATAAAGGGCTTTATTACAATTCCGCTTTCTAATGATTTCCGAATGAACTTGCTGATACCCAAGCATTTGCATCGATTCAGCAAGCAGGGCGGCTGTATCTACGGAATTTCCAAAAAATGTGGAATTGCCTACTATATAGTACAATTTAGCTTGTTTTTCTAATCGGTTTTGCAGGGAAGCTAAGTGCAAGTGCATATCGTGAAAGTATTTTAAGACATAAATTCCCATGAGTTCTGCATTTTTACC
>NZ_JAFLQW010000261.1 GCF_017313335.1 Phormidium pseudopriestleyi FRX01
AAACGCACAATCCAGCGATACTGGAGGGTATTTTCCGCCATCGGTTTACCATCGGAGTCTGGGTAGAGGATATGAGAGGGGATAGAAGTTTGAACCATAGTCCCGGTAATTGTTAATTAGGGGATTCATGTATTATAACAAAATGAGTGAAACATTATCAATTATCAATTATCAATTATCAATTATTCATTATATCCGTGTCGAGTGTAGGGCGCAACTGAATCAGCCGATCGCCCTCACGACTGCGAGGAATCACCACCAACGACGGGCGGCGGGTTTCATCCCGTTTAGGAAGTGCCGGGAAAATATAATAATCTCCGTCTACATCAATCAGCAGCCGCCAGACGCGATTCTGGATCGGGTTATTAATCGCCTCACTTAGCAGTTTCTGGTAGCTGATGTCATCACCAATAATGCGGATACCTTGGGGATTGCGAATATTATCCGGGTTCACCCCCAGGGGAAAACTATCCTCCCGCACCACCACTGTCACCACCGGGAGAGACGAAGTTTCATGCACGGCATCCCGCCACGCATCCGCTTCTCCCTGCCATTGTGCCAGCCAGAAACAGCCCGCCAGCAGCCAACAGATAATCACCGTTTCATCCAGGAGCGATCGCAGAAAGCGCAGGGATTGATACTCCAACAGGTGGAACTCCAGAAACGATTTCAGCAGTTGCAGCAGTCCCCGATACAACCGAAACAGCCCGCGTTTCCAGAGCCTTTGAGGCGGTTGACCCCGGGCTAAACGAGTATTCAGGCAATCCAATATCCGCCGATAGATGTTCTGGGCTTGCCCTTGTAATCTTTGGGAGGGTTGCCCTTCCAGTAACCACAGGCTGCAATATACCCCCACCATCATCAAGGCGATCGTTATAATAGTATGGAGAATGGCTCGAAAACTGCCGAAAAACACCTGAAAGGCAGCAATATAAAACGACTCTAGGGGCAAAGGGAGAGTGGTGACTTCCAATTGGAAAAACCCGAAATAGATCCAGCGATAAGTCCAACCCGTGAAGTATAGCACCGCCCCCAACATCACCAATAAACTGGCAATCCTTCCCAGTGCAAAAGTTTCCGGGGGCAAACGCGGTGGCTCACTCATCTCAACCTTACTCCCAAAGATTACAATCAACCTCATTGAGGATACATCTCAGATGGGCAAATCGGCCCTCATCCTAAGTCCCTCACCCCCCTCACCCCAACCCTCTCCCAGAGGGAGAGGGAGCAAGAGGGGGAACCCAATTCAAAGTCCCTCTCCCGTCTTGGGAGAGGGATTTAGGGTGAGGGCCGACTTACCCCCTCACCCCAACCCTCTCCCAGAGGGAGAGGGAGCAAGAGGGTGAGGAATGCCCTCCCCATCGAGTTCTAAACCAGTCTAATCTGTAATGAAACATCCAACTTGCCAAATCTTGTCACTCGTTTTCATGCTTTCCTCCCTGGGAATAGCCGGATGCGGCATGAGCTTTTCGTCCCAAACCGCTGAAGTGACCCCCACTGAGCAAATTATCCAAGTGAAGCTGCCGGTGAATGTCAAAATTGAGTTAAAAGCTGGGGGGAGTGGCAATCATGAATTGCGAGGATTTAACCCCGAAACCCGGCTACTGCAATTGGCAGGAGTGTCCCGAGGATTACCCCTGACGGAAATTGCCAAAATAGAGCGCGATCGCCAGCAGAATCCGGGGGTAGTTCTGGGACGGCGTGCTAATATTCGCGGCGAGGATATGGGAAAGCCAGAAACTTGGCGAGTTCCCTTCTCTGCCATGCAGTCTGGGCAGGAAACCCAGATCACGATTCGGGGTCCAGAGGCTTGGAATAATGATGAATTACAGGGGAAACTCGAACTCCAGAGCGATTATGAGTTTGTGTTAGATGAAATCATCCCCTTGTCAGAAGATGAGATGGAAATGGTAGTGAGTCTGGTGCGTCGTCCCCCGGAGGATTAAGTCACTTACAAGAGTAGGCTTTTTCTGTTTATGGTGATTGAACTTACGATTAACTTCAGCGACGGTCCCCGGACCTTGGCAAGGGGAGGGTTAGGGTGGGGTGTCGGCGGTGATGTAGCGATCGCCACCTCACGCACTATGAGCAGCCTGTTGGGTTTATTTCTACTGAAGATGATATCCCTAGACTGGTCAGTGCCTATCCACTCCCCTAAAATTTAGTAAACCATGATTAGTGAATTAGACCGAGTTGTTTTAACCGTAGATTTACCGGAATATGATTTAAAATCCGGCGATATGGGCACCGTTGTCTTAGTCCATCAAGAAGGTTTGGGCTATGAAGTAGAATTTATGACGATCGCCGGAGAAACTGTTGCCATTGTTTCTCTCTTGAGTTCTCAAGTGCGGGGAATTGGAGACAGAGAAATTGCTCAAGCGCGGGTTCTAGCATCATCATGAATGGGAGTCTGAGAAAACTAGAAATTGAAGACCTGTTCTCCGTCTATCACTTGTCCCTGTTCAATTTGAGTGGCATCGAGCGCAATTTCCTGACGCAGTTCACTCAGGTATTGCTGGTGTTGGTCCAGGAGTTCTAGGGCAGCTAAGATGACCTCATGGGCGGATTGGTAATGTCCTTGGTTGAGTTGAGCAGCAATCCGTTGTTCTATTTCTGGGGTGCGGGAGAGGTTCATGGCAGCAGCAAGAGCGTTATTATCTCGATTATAGTAGGGGAGAAACAGCAGGGGCGATGAGGATTAGATTAGGGCTCTGTGGCTGTTGGGGGGACTCAATTTCTGCGCCTTCGGGCAATAATAGAGGAGAGGCAGTTACAGGGAGAGTTGAGCTATGACTGGACGCTGGGTAAGTTCGCTGTTGACAGTTTCGCTGCTGTTGGGGATGGGTTCTCTGTCGCCTTGGGTGGGGGCACAGACGGTTGTGGTGCAGGGGAGACTGTCGGCAAGGGAGGTTAGGGAACTGTTACAGCAGGGCACTCAACAGACACAGCAAGGGCAACCTGTACAGGCGATCGAAACATTTGAGCGTGTTGTAGAGGCTGCTCGGCAATTGCAACATCGAGATTTGGAAGGTGTAGCCCTTTCAGGGATTGGTCGCAATTATGGCCGCATTGGACAAAAACAAAAGGCTTTAGAATTCTATAAACAAGAGCTGATTATTTGGCAAGAGACAAATAATAGGTCATGGGAAGCCACAACCCTCTATGAAATTGGTCGAGTGTACGATGCCTTGGGCAACCGGACTCAAGCCCTGGACTACTACCATCAGGCTTTGCTGATTCGGCGAGAAGTGGGCGATCGCCCTGGGGAAGCCAGCACTCTCTATAAGATTGGCTCGGTTTACCATGTCTTGGGCAAGTGGGCAGAAGCCTTAGACTACTTCAATCAAGCCTTACCAATTTTGCGAGAATTGGGGAATCGTTCAGGGGAAGCCAGCACCCTTAATAACATTGGTGCAGTGTACAATGCCTTGGGCAACCGAACGGAAGCCTTAGACTACTTCAATCAGGCTTTGCCAATTCAGCGAGAAGTGGGCGATCGCGCAGGTGAAGCCACCACTCTCACTAACATTGGCTTGGTTTACTATGCCTTGGGCAGCTACCGTCAAGCCCTGAACTACTTCAATCAAGCCTTACCGATTCTGCGAGCAGTGGCCGATCGCCCTGAAGAAGCCAACACCCTCAGCAACCTAGCCGCCGTCTACCGAGACACCAATCAACCCGAAAAAGCCATCACCCACTGGGAAGACTCCCTCAACATCCTCCTCTCCCTCCGGGGCGAACTGCAAAAAGAATTCCGCGAGACCTTCCTCAAAACCAATCGCGGCCCAGCCGTTGCCTTCGTGGATTTCCTTATCGACCAAAACCAGCCCCAACGCGCCTTTGAATGGGCGAACCGCTTCACCACCTACGAACTCGCCGACTATAACCGTCTCATCGGTGTGAGAGTTGCCAACCCCGAAGCCCAAGCGGCCCTTGATGACTGGAACGACCAATCCCAACAACTGCAAGCCCTACGCCAACAACTGCAAGACAACTTCAGCCCAGCCCTCGCAGACCAAATGCGCGACTTAGAAGCCCAAGTCTCCCAACAAGCCGAAACCCTTGCCGCCACCTACCCCGAAGTCGCCGAACTCTTTGAAATTCAACCGGAAGACCTCAGCCAACTGCAAGCCAGCCTCCCCCCCGGAACCGTTGTCTTACAACCTGTTCTCCTCACAAACATCCAAAACGTTCCCAGCACGATCGCCCTCTTCCTCCTCAGTCGCGATCGCCTCAGCGTCCAGAAAGTCCCCATCGATGCCGATGAATTTAACAACTGGGTGACAGACTATCGCCAAATGCTCCAAAGCCGCAATTCTGGCTATCGTCGCGTTTCCGCCTCCCTCTACGACCACCTCATCCGCCCCGTTGCCGCAGACATTGAGGCACTCAACCCCCAACAACTCGCCATCATCGCCACCGGGTCCCTGCGACAATTCCCCTTTGAAACCCTCCGGGACTCACAAACCGACAGCTTCCTCCTGCAACAGTACCCCATCCATTACCTCACTCGTCTCTCCAGTCGTTCCCTCCTCGCCAATCCTTCCCCCTCCCGGTTTCTCACTTTCCCCCTGTGGACGATTCCCCTCCTCCTAGGACTCCTAGGCATTGGAACAACAGTCAAACACCATTGGAAACTGGGGGGAACATTGCTCACCCTCGCCCTTCTCACCGCCACCCTTTCCCCCCGCTTCTCTGGGGGCTACCGAGTTCTCGGCTTTGCCAATCCCCAACCGGAAGACCCCTTTAACCTACCGGGAACGGAAGCCGAAGTCGATGCCATCCTCCGCCTCGCCCCAGAAAGTGAGATTTACCGCCACCAAAAGGCCACCTTGGAACAGTTCAAACGTCAATCCCCCCGTCATCGCTATCTGCATCTAGCCACCCACGGCTGTTTTCAGCAATTGGGTTGTTGTTTGGGAGAGACTTGTGCTGATGATGAGCAACGAGAAATCCACATGAACCCCAACACTCTGTTATTTGCCGATGGGGAATATCCCCTAGCGGATGCGGCGTTACTGGGGTTACAGGATACGCAATTGGTGGCATTGACCGCCTGTCAGACAGCGTTACAGACCAATATCGATGGGGATGCGATTATGGGGATGGCTTATATTTGGGAACGTGCCGGGGCCAGGGCGTTGATGGCGACCTTGTGGAATGTGGATGATGCGGCGACGGAGGCGGTGACAACGGAGTTTTATCGCCTGATGATGGAGGAGGGGTTAACCAAGGTGGAGGCGTTGCGTCAGGCGAAGTTAAGTCAGTCTCACCGTCATCCGTTTTTCTGGTCGCCTTTAGTGTTGATTGGCGACCCCCGTTAGGGAGTCATCCGAAATCGGATTTATTTGGCAAAAGATGCTACAGGTTGCGAAAGTTCAAGACTACGAGTAACATAGAATAGATGTCTATTTTTCCTCCAGGATGATGAGCATGAATCCACTCTCTACTTTAATTGCCAGTGATACCTGGGTTCCTGCCACCTGGAATGAGTACCTGAGTGCTTTGGATGACCCCGCCCATGCTAAATCCAAAGGCTATTACAG
>NZ_JAFLQW010000010.1 GCF_017313335.1 Phormidium pseudopriestleyi FRX01
AGTAGTGACTTACTGTGCCGGAATTTCACCGAAGACTAGAATGCAATAATCACGCAGATGATTATTCTTACTCGCTTTTACTATTTTAACACGGTCGGCTTATATCCCCACGGATAAATCCGGGGGCTTTACGCCGATTCTTGGTAAAGTCTAGGGGACTCTCTATGACGCCAGCTTTGGCAAAAACCGGGTGAATGCCCTTGTAAATTTGCTAAATTTACTCGGCACTCTGTTCCAGTCCGCTAGGAATCGCACCCTCGCACAGCAGGGTCATCCGAGGCGATCGCCCGCCCAGGATAATCCCTCGCCGCCCGGTCCCTTAAACTTTCAGTTCTCATAACTCGCAGATCAACCCTTTTACCGGACTGATAAAGCCACGGGGGGTATTTCTGCTTTGCTCTCAAAAAACTTTAAGCTTGGGAATAAGAAATGATTTTCTTCTACATATTGAGCACCGAACAATCCTTTTTCTGCCCAGAAGTATCGATCCGTGGTATGCTCGTTTCTCTTAACTAGCAACAAAGCCGGTGGCACGATGCCCTCTGCCTTGATGAATTTACGGGCGGCTGTGACTGGCTTATCTTCACCGCTTTCGATACTATACTGAGGCACGTGCTCTAAAATCCTGCGCCCTTCTTGGCGGCGACGGCTCTTCCGCTTACGTCTCCTTGCCAAAGTCCTTACCTCCTATTTCAGCCGACAGGTGTAGTGATGGTTACAAAAGTCGTGCTGATTATATCCGCTGTAATAAAAAAAATCAATCCCTCTTGCTAATTTTGTTACAAAACGCAGCATCTCTTATATCATAAGCCTTTCCAGGCTTTTTTGCTCCCCTTTCGAGAGATGTACGGCGAAAATTCACAAAACTATAAAGTTTGTTACAAAAATCCATAGAGTGGAGCCGCCCGGGACTTCAAAATTCCCCAGCCCTGTTTACCCGAGGAAAGGAATGCTCTATAAATCGTTGTTTCATGTAGGGGTTTGGTCTCCAAACCCTCTTGATGCTAAAGTATCTTACCCCAGAAGTAAGCAACCGGACCCAATTTCTGCCAACATGAACTCAGAGGGTCCGTTCCTAGGGTTAAGCTAGTCAGGATAAACCGGGTGCGGGGGAAGGTGGCGGGCATCGGTGGGCGTTACTGTGTTAAATCGAATAAGGGAATATGGGAATGGGAGCCAGTTCAGAATTTGTTGCCCTGTGCAAATCACAGGTGGGTTTGCTCTCGAAAGGGCTAGGATCCTCCGTGAGCGTGGTGTATTTGACAGAAGAATTGGCAGAAGACCGAGAAGCCAAGCTGATTCCGATTGTCACCTATCCGGAAACTGCTGTGGTGTGGGAAGAAAATCCCGCCCGGGCGATCGCCGGTTCACAGATGGCTACAGAGATTCCCTTGCGTCCCACCCCCGACTTTCCGCCGACGACAATCCCCGGGGAAACCCCGACAACGGGAACGAATGCCCCCCTTGCTCAAGGTCCCCCGTTCATCTGTGCTTCCTCCGAAAGACCCGTGACGGTTCATTTAGTTGAACCGATCCGATATTTAAACCCAGAGGATGAACCGATCGCCGAGGGGGAGGATTTAGCGCAACATCGACAAATTGTCTTACCCCTGATCCATGAAGAAATCGTGATGGGACTGTTGGTGACGCGCCGAGAGGACCGACCCTGGACCGATCGCGAACGGATGCAGATTGAATGCATCGCCCAAACTATTGCGATCGCCTGCATTCTGGATCGGCGGCAGCGGTGGTTAAGTCAGCAAATGCGCCAACACCAACGCCTGCAAGCGGAACAACATGATTTACTCGATAACCTCCTGCATCAAGTCCGCAGTCCCCTCACCGCCTTACGCACCTTTGGAAAATTATTGTTAAAACGCCTGCGGGAACCGGACTCGAACCGAGATATTGCTGGAAGTATCCTGCGCGAGAGCGATCGCGTTCAAGAGTTGCTGCAACAGATGGATTTGGCGATCGAACTGGAAGAAATAGCAGCGGTCCCGGATCGGCAAACCGAGGTCCCGTCGGAAACCCCGAGGTTGGAGAGGCGATCGCCACAATTGTTACTCCCAGCTTTTGATTTAGAACCCTGCGATATCCGGCCTGTACTGGAACCGTTGCTAATTTCGGCCCTGGCGATCGCCAGCGAACGTCATCTGGAATTGAGTACCGATATCCCGTCGGAATTGCCTCCGGTTTTGACCTATCCCAAAGCCCTGCGGGAAATCTTGAGTAATTTGATTGACAATGCCTTGAAATATACGCCCCCCGGAGGCAAAATTTATGTGAAGGTGGGGGATCAGCGCCAAATAGAGGGGGTGATTTTGATGGCGATCGCCATTAGTGACACGGGAATCGGCATTCCCCCCCAAGACTTGGAACGATTATTTCAACGGTATTATCGCGGAGTCAAAGCCGATAGTGATATTCCCGGTACGGGATTGGGATTGGCGATCGCCCGCGAACTGATCACCCAAATGCAAGGGGAAATCGAAGTCTTTAGTCCCACTCCCCCCCAATGGCGAGACCCGAATTGGCAAAACCGCCCCAGTTCCGATTATCCGGGGACCACCTTTATTCTTTGGCTGCAACTCTAAGGGCGATTTGACCGTAAGTTGCATTTTCTAGTTTTGGGTATTTTATTTTTTGGAGTTCCCTAAGTATTTATTCTGGTTAAAAGTAAGAGGCTGAGGGACCCAAGAACCCCCCTAGGAAGTTGGAGATGGAACTGACTCTGGAGACGGATGCTCTCAGGGCAGTTAATTGGCTTTTTTCAGGATTTCTCAGGGTTTAATTTAAGCAGAAAAAGCCCTAAAACTCTTGCCCCGTGGTCAATGGAAAATTATTTTAACCAATTTATTGCGGAAACTAAATCTAGGCGTTATCATTTCACGAGCTAACTCTTAGGGTAGAGACAAGTCGGACTCTTCTGCTCAACTTAGAAAGTTTCTGACTCCCTCCGTTGAGATTCCCCAGGGACTAAATCCTAAAAAGGTCCAAAATTAGGCCATTTGAGGGCAGTCGCCTGCTATTTTTAGCCGGAACCCCTGTCAGGGAATTTAGATAAATGGACCGAGACGGATTCGGTATTCGGTGCTACATTAGGTTTAGTAGCAATTTTGTAGCCTTAGTTACTTTTACGAGATTTCAATAGGAGCGAAACCCAGATGCATCCGGTATGTATAATTCCTCTAAGCATTTCAGTCTGTGCCTTTGTGATTAATCGACGCACCTCTGAGGAAACTGTAGGCGTGATGACCATGACTCTAGCCGGACTGTTAGCGGTTATAGCCCTAATCTTGGCCCCCTGGCAAGTTCAGATGCTGGGCGCTTTGGCTTTACTTTTAGATCGCTGCCATTGGTTGAAGGTTCGCGGGTAAGGGATTGGGAGATGGGGGAGTGTGTCTAAGGGTATAGAAATTTTATCCACAGTGCGATCGCTACAAAGGTGCTGTCGATAAGTTGTCTCAATCAATTGGATGATTCCTCCCTCAGATTGGGGACAAAGTAGATAGGGGATTAACCCTTTGCGGGCTCAGGATGGGAAGATTCTCTCTCACCCGATTAAGGCTGATTCGCTTCAAGGAATGGGGAGAATGGGGGAGATGAATCTAAAATGACGGGGTTAAGGTAAAGGAAACTCGATTAAATTTTCTCATTCTTGGCAATCAGGGATGGGAAAATTTCTTTAATTGTAAATATTTGTAAAATTAAGCGGTCAAAAGGTAGAATCCGGTGGAAATCTGGCTCAAAATAGGAAGTTGAATTGGTCGTCAATGTCGCAAATGCCAGAAAAACCCTGGACAATTTGGGAGTAAAGGCGATCGCATCTGTGATTCAACCGGCTTTCCCAGCCATCGATAATCCCTCTCCCTTCACGCTTTCACCAACCCTTTGGCCGATCGCCCTTTTATGAGTAAGCCTTATTAACATGATTCCCTTAGAACTGAGTTTAAAAAACTTTCTGAGTTATCGCGAAGCTACCCTAGACTTTCATGGATTACATACTGCCTGTATCTGTGGACCAAATGGTGCCGGAAAATCCTCCCTCCTAGAAGCCCTCGCCTGGTCCCTATGGGGAAATAGTCGCGCTGGCACCGAGGACGATATTATTCATAGTGGGGAAATGGATGCGCGGGTTGATTTTACCTTCCAAACCAATCAACAAATCTATCGGGTGATTCGTTCCCGGCAACGGGGTCAATCCAGTTCTCTGGAATTTCAAGTGGCGACGACTTCTGAGGATTTGACTGCCAATCAACTGGAAAATCTAGAGTTTCGCCCTCTAACTGAGAAAGGTTTACGAGCCACTCAGGATAAAATTATCCAACATATCAAACTCGACTACGAAACCTTTACTAATTCATCTTACCTGCGCCAAGGTCGAGCGGATGAGTTTATGTTGAAACGACCCTCGGAACGGAAGCAGGTATTGGCAACTCTGCTGAGATTGGACCATTACGATGAGTTGGCGGAACAGGCAAAAGACCGATCGCGCGAAGCAAAGGGTCAAGTCCAGTTGCTGGAACAAAGTTTAGCCTCGCTACAGCAACGATTACAAGAAACAATGGCGATCACCCAAAATCTGGACCAGGTGGAAGCGCAAATTCTCCAGGGTCAAGAGTCCGTGAACCATCAGCGATCGCAATTACAACAGTTTCAACAACTCCAACTCCAGCGCCAAAACTGGCAACACCAAATCACTCATCATCAGGACCGCGATCGCCACTTAAAGGACGACTGCGATCGCACTCAACAAGAACTCAATCTCAACCATCGCCGTCGCCAAGAATTAGAGGCACTCCTCAAACAAGAAGGCGAAATTAGGGCAGGATATCATCAATATCAGCAATTACAAGCTCACGAAGAAGTTCAAGCCTCTAAATTCCAATCCTATCAGCAAGCGGTCCAACAGCGCCAGCAGTTACAGGACCA
>NZ_JAFLQW010000071.1 GCF_017313335.1 Phormidium pseudopriestleyi FRX01
TCGCCGCACATCGGAGGACAAGCGCAGGTTTTACGCACGGCGACGACGCTTAGGCGTAGGATCCATTGTCAGAAGGATTGAGACGGGCTATATAGTTCCACAGTTATTTGCGTACAATTTGGGGAGTAAGGAAAGCGATCGCTCTTCCTCCTGTGCTCGTTCTTTACTCTTTAGCCAGTCAGAGTCCGAACAAGTCTCCCTCATCGGTTTGTTATTGCCCTCTAAAAATCCGTAATTTCTCGGATTGACAAAAATACTCTTTTAAAAAATCGGTATTTTTTTGTAAGTTCAGCTAGTTTTTTATCAAGTTATACACTACTCAAACACGAGGGCAAACATCAGCGTGTTGTAATAACGGTGGGCGTTAAATTTTCAGCCCATCAACTTCAGTGAGCTTCTATGAACGAGTAAATAGAAGATAACTTCAGGTGAAAAGGTTTATTTTCGTGGTCTTACTCGTCAGTTAAGGCTAGTTAGTCTATCCCAAGATTTAGAGGAAGAAACAACATGACATTCAAAATTCTCAGCTTAGATGGGGGCGGCATTCGGGGAGTTTTGTCCGCCATTCTTTTAAAGCAAGTAGAAGATACCATCAGAGAGAAGAAGGGACAAAAACTGCATGAATATTTTGATTTGGTTGCCGGGACATCCACTGGGTCAATTTTGACAGGGGGTATTGCTTGTCAGATGGATGCCCACGACATGATTGATATTTACAAAACAGATGGAACAGACATTTTCCTAGAATCAATTCGTAAGCAGCGAAAATGGCGAAAACTTAGTCAAGCATTTGGCAGCGACGTTTTATATCCCCATGAAGAGGGAGAGCGAGGTTTAGCCAAAGTCTTGCAACAAAAATTAGTTCACAAGACGTTGCATCGAACGCCAAAAATGTGCGAGATAGTTCAACCCAATATTTTGATTCCTGCTTATGACGTTTATTCCCGGAATACCACATGGTTTTGTAATAATCATGCTGATCCGGGAAAGGGGTTGGATAGCAACGCTGAAACATGGTACGACAACATCGAACTCTGGAAAATCTGCACAGCATCAGCATCGGCACCTACATTTTTCCCGCCTTATGAACTTCCTTATAATGCCGACCAAACGCTCCCCCATATTGATGGGGGCGTGTCCTGTAACAACCCTTCATTAGTTGCAATTGCTCATGCCTTGTTGACCCACAAAAAGAACGGATTACAATTGAGCGATATTGCTGTTTTATCCATTGGAACGGGCAATACAAGTCGTCCCTACGAATATCAAGACATCAAAGAATGGGGAGCACTAGGATGGATTAAGAATTTGCCAAACATTTTCATGAACCCTCATGCGAAAAATTCCGAAGATATTTGCTCCCAAATTTTAGAAAGTGCGGGGGAAGATCATCTCCGGTTGAATTTCGATTTAAACGAGCAATTCAAAGGAGAACCCGAACCGGGCAGACTACGGCAATTGCTAGATAAGCCCTATAACAAATACATTGCTGAAATGAAAAATCAGCAGAAAGAAGTCAGCGAGGATATTGACAACCCAGAGAATTGTCCAATCTTAATAGAAGCGGCTGAATGCTATCTTGATTGTGGTAAAACCTACTATAAAGAGGGATGGGTTCCTGTTCGAGAAGCAACTCAACAGTTTATTGAATCCCATTAAACTATGCCACAACAAATGGAGTACAATCTCTCTACTTTTCTTGAAGCCGGTACAGGAATTCAGTAGAGTCAATGTACTCCATAAAAACCCCCACCCTTGAGGGTGCGGGTTTTTGCTATTTTATTTTTTGGAGTTCCCCAAAACCCATCATCTCTGATGGCAATTTATCCCTGGGCCACGAGGAAAGCGACGGCTTCAACATGGGAGGTTTGGGGAAAGAAATCTGCCGGTTGTAAGCAACTCAGGCGATAAATTCCGCTATCACAGAGGATTTTCAGGTCCCGGGCGAGGGTGGCGGGTTTGCAACTGATGTAAACGATGCGTTCAGGTGCAATTTGAATGAGGGTATCGAGGACGCTGCGATCGCACCCTTTTCTTGGCGGATCCAATAACACGATATCCGGTTTCTCTCCTGCCGGTAATCCCAGACTCTCTAACTGTGGCAATAGTTTTTCAACCAACCCTTCATGAAAGGAGACATTTGTCAAGCCATTGAGTCGAGCATTTTCTTGGGCGATCGCGATCGCAGCGGGATTAATTTCCAAACCGATCGCCTCTTTTACCCGTTTGGCGAGGGGGAGGGTAAAGGTCCCAATCCCACAATAGGCATCAACCAATCGCTCAGTCCCCTGCAAATCCAGGCGCGAGGCGATCGCCTCTAACAGAACCTCAGCCATTTCCGGATTCACCTGAAAAAACGTATCTGAGCGCAGTTGTAACTGCACTCCGGCAAATTCATCCACAAAATAGGGTTGACCCGCCACACAGCGCGTTTCTGACCCTAAAATCGCATTAGTCCGGTCGGGATTGTAATTGAGACAAACTCCCACCAAATCCGGATAGCGACTCAACCATTCCTCCGCCTGAGCCTCAATATCCATCACCTTGCGATTTGCAGAGACCAAAGTCAACAAAATCTGTCCAGTACGGCGACCAATTTGCAGCGCCAGGTGCCGTAGATTGCCTCGGTGTTCCGTTTCATTGTAAATCGACCATCCCCGGTCCTGAATGTCCTGTTTCACCTCAGCCAGGAGAGGATTTAATCTGGGATCCTGCACGGGACATTGATTTAAGTTAACCAAGCGATGACTATTTTTTTCATAGTATCCCGCTTGGACCTTGCCCGAAGGCGATCGACTGAGGGGATAGGTGGCTTTGTTGCGATAGCCAAAAGGAGAAGGAGAGGGCAAAATTGGTTCTACTGCGGGGTTCTCAATTCCGCCAATCCGGGCGATCGCCTGGGTGACCAGATTTTGCTTCGCTTGGAGTTGGGCCGAATAAGCCACGCTTTGCCACTGACAACCGCCGCATTTATCCGCGACGATACAATGAGGGCGGATCCGGTTTGGAGCGCGTTCTAGGACCTCTAGGAGCTTGCCCTGGGCATATTGAGGCTTAACCCTGACCAGCCGGACCAGTAAGCGATCCCCAGGAACTGCATCGGGAACGAACACCACGCGCCCCTGATAGCGCCCCACCCCGTCCCCAGTGTCGCTCAAATCCTCAATTTCTACTTCGATCGCGGAACCTTGCTGCCAATTTTCATCCCGTCGATCCCCGACTGCGTAATTGTTTTGCCCATTAGTGGCACTCACTGTAAATCTACCTCTCTTTATTTGTGTTCCCCTCAATGGCTAAACTACAACAGATGGATCTCCGATGTTTTGTAAAACCATGAGTGTAGTCAGTCAAGTTATTCTCAAAGCCGACGATGAGCTCCGTTATCCGACGAACGGGGAACTCACCAGTTTAACACAATTTTTTCAAACCGGCCAGCAACGGGTACGAATTGCTACTACGTTAGCTGAGAACGAGAAGAAAATTGTGGAACAAGCCAGCAAACGCCTCTGGCAAAAGCGCCCCGATTTTATCTCTCCGGGGGGCAATGCCTACGGCCAACGCCAACGGGCTCAGTGCCTCCGGGACTTCGGTTGGTATCTGCGTCTAGCCACTTATGGCGTACTCGCCGGGGACAAAGATCCGATTGAAAAAATCGGCATCATTGGTGCCCGGGAAATGTACAACGCCCTGGGCGTTCCGATGCCGGGAATGGCGGAGTCTATTGTCTGTCTGAAAGAAGCGTCCCTGGCGCTTCTGAGTCAAGAAGATGCGAATGCTGCTGCCCCCTACTTTGACTACATCGTTCAAGCGATGTCCTAAGTCAAGGAGCATTTCAAATCCAATTTTGATTAGCTAGATTGTAGCGGATAGCGCTTAGTGCAGCAAGCATTAATACCTATCCGCTATTCTTTTTGGGAAACAACCCACAACCCTAAATGTAGGGGCGCGAGGGTGATCGCCCCTACATCGGTTATAAAGAAAGCCAGCAAGATGCACGCACTACCCAAGATTCGGACAGTAGGGTGGGCATTGCCCACCGTAATTCAGTAGGGTGGGCATTGCCCACCGTAATTCAGGTGGGCATTGCCCACCCTAATCCTTATAATGCCAATCTCCCCAATCCCTTGAGTAAATAAAAAAAAGATCCGGAAAATCTATAAAAAATTGGCTTATTTAGACGGGCATTAAGATAAGCAGCTAATCAGTAGCGTCAGGGTTCATTTGATGCAATTACTATCAAGATAATCCACAAGAACTGGTCTATGATGAATAAAATAAGCAGCTATCCCCTTGTTCTAATTACTTTATCGTTACTGAGTGCAGTAACGGTTACTCTAGGGAGTCAGGGAGAGAGAGTAGATGGGGGTAAAGTCCTGGCAAATGTTCCCACAGTTCAGCCGAGTATGAACGCCCAGCAACGGGTTATTTATGTTGATCCCAAGCGGGGAAATGACTCTGTAAGTGCTGGTCAAAGTGAATCGAATGCGTTAAGAACTATTACTGCTGCTTTGGAACGGGCGCAGTCGGGAACCGTGATTCAATTGGCCTCGGGACGCTATCATGCAGGGGAAGTTTTTCCCTTGAAACTGCAACCGGGAGTGATTCTGCGCGGGGATGAAAGTGGTCGCGGGGATGGGGTGGTGATTACCGGAGGAAATACCCATCTCAGCCGAATTTGGGCGGGTCAAAATATTACGATATTAGCCGGAGATAGTAGCCAAATTCTCGGGGTGACCGTTACGAACCCTAATGCTTATGGGACTGGTGTTTGGATAGAAAATGCCAATGCGATTGTTAGAAATAGTACCTTTACTAATAATAATCGTGAGGGTATTTTTGTATCGGGGACGGCTCAACCGATTATCGAAAATAATCAGTTTATGTATAATGGGGGAAATGGAATTTCGGTAACCAAGGAGTCGAAAGGGGAAATTCGCCGGAATGTGTTTCAGGATACGGGTTTTGCCCTGGCGATCGGGCATAATGCCGCCCCGGTGGTTGCGGGGAATCACATTCATCAAAATCGGATTGGGATTGTGGTGACGCAAGCGGCGCGTCCGATTTTAGAGGGGAATATTATCGAAAATAATAGCGATTATGGGTTAGTGGCGATCGCCGAATCTCAGCCTCAGATTGCAGCTAGTAATACGTTTCGCGGCAACGAACGGGAAAATCAATTAATTGCCCGCAATCCCCAGGGAATTCCGCCGACTCCGGAAGAACCTAATGGCGTTCAACAGGCTTATTTTACCTGCGAACCCTACGGCATAAATTACGCAACGGTGGCCCAACAAGGGTATGCCTCGATTCCCCAAGCGATGATTGTTTGGAAGAGTTCGGAGGTGGATTTACCTGAAAATCGCTGCAATGAAGTGACCCAGAAGTTAAACCAAAAGGTGACGGCTTATGGGGGTCAATTGCATAAAATGTTATTTGCAACGGGACGGGTGAATAATGACCGGGTGATTTGTTTAGTGAAGGATTTACAAGACGGTTGTCAGCCGGATAATATGTTGTTTACGTTGAGCGGATTTAATGCTAGTGACCCGACTCAAGTTTTGCGGCAGTTGATTGCTTTTAGTGTGGAAGGCAAGGGCAATCCGGTGCAAGAGTTTGGTGAGGAGGCGATCGCCCCCTTAGAATCGGTGGCCCAAAATCTACAACCGGCATTGGGATTGTGGTTTGTCACGGGGGTAACTCAATAACGGTGCAGGCGATCGCCACTCTTTCTTTAGTTTATTTTCTCCTCAATACCTTGGGGCAATTTGCCTCTAGTAAGGCGCGGTTTATTCTGCGTCTTTTTTGTTATATAGCAAGCCTAAATCAGTTGTGGAATCAGACCTCTCCCCCAACCCCTCTCCTACAAGGAGAGGGGAGCAGGAGAGGGCATAAATCATTTAGGATTGCTATAGAAATTAACTGTTGTAATGGTTGATTTTACTTTAGGTGTGATTAGGCTAATTCACATCATTATGTCGGGCTTAAATGACTGGAGGCAGAGCCTCCAATTGTGCGTGACTCGGCAGAACCAAGTCACAAGAGACCAACAACAAACAACAAATGACAAACCACAAATGACAAA
>NZ_JAFLQW010000618.1 GCF_017313335.1 Phormidium pseudopriestleyi FRX01
CGAGATTAAAAAAGGTAGCCGTAAGCCTCATGGCGAGAGTCAGTGAGCGTGAATAGGTAGGGGCGCATTGACTACGCCCTTAAGGTCTAAATTCTGGACTCTTAAAGAATCCCATGCTCTTTAGACGTGGGAGTGTCAATTTAGAAAGCGGTTCGTTGCTATAGCAGTCCTAAATCAGTTGTGGAATGCCCTCACCCCCAACCCCTCTCCCAAAGGGGGAGAGGGGAGCTGAAGATGTCATAAATCATTTAGGATTGCTATAGTGGGCAACCTTGAGTTCTAAAATTAAAAACCTTAGAGAGGCGTTGACCCTGAGTCCGCCCATCGAATCATTAAAAGGTAGCAAAATCATGACCCGTAAAAATTACCAGGGTTCCTGGGCACTCTGTTCTATCGCCCTATCTCTCAACTTAGCTTTCGTTGCCGCTTTACCGAGTCGAGCACAAGTCTCGTCCCCATTGCCAGGTCCTCAAACCCTGGCAAGAGTGACCTTTGAGCCACCCAGCAATGAACGTCTGAGCGATTCCGTTGGAGGAGCCTCTCGGCAGGCAGCATTCTGCCCCCAAGATGGCATGGCGGAAGGTCCTTCGTTGATGCCTCTTCTGCCTGAGACTAAGGAAGGGTTAACGGTATCTGAGCGACCCACTTTGTTCGTCTATGTTCCCGAAACTAAGGCAGAGCAAGGCTATTTCATCCTCAAAGACCAAACCGAAGATTATTATTATCAAACCCAAGTCAGCATTCCCCAGGAAGGAGGTATCGTCCGCCTCACCCTTCCGGAAAGTGCTCCGGCCCTAGAAATTGGGACAACCTATCAGTGGTCCTTTGTTGTCGCCTGCGAACTTCCGGCGCGAGCAGATAGTCCCCGGGTGGAGGGGTGGTTACAGCGAGTTGAACCCACGGCAAAGCTGAATAATTACCAGGGAGTAGACTCGATTGAAGCTGCCACTTCCTATGGATCTGAGGGGATTTGGTATGATGCGGTGACCACCTTAGCGGATCTGCGGCGATCGCAGCCCCAAACCTACAATCAAGAGTGGGTAGACTTGTTAAGCTCGGTCGGACTCGAAAACGTTGCCAACGAGCCGATTTTGGAGCCTTAAGACCCTGGACTAGCAAAGGTCCCTCAACAACCTTAGTGTAACAGCGAGTTCCACAGAAACCCGGTTTTTGACAAAGCCGGGTTTTTCAATTCCTTCAAAGAGTTCACCGAGGACCAGAGAATTTCACACCCCGGCGATTAATTCCTAGACCGATGATTGTCACCCGGAATACAGCAATTCGGGGAACCGGGAAAGATATTTAGAAGATAGATTATAGATCAGGACACTGAAAACCTTGGGTTATCCTTAAAATGGAAAGTGGGGGAGAAACAGGGGCATGATGCCTAGATATCAAGACCTATTTTCTGTTGGCGAAATCAATTCTGGGTTCAGCGAAATCTATGTGCCACAAGCTCAGAGTGAGCTTAAAACGAAAAGTATGGCAATGGCGTGTTCCATTGGTTACTGCACCTGTGGTAGCCGGGATTGCGATCGCAATCAACTCCTTCGGATGGCTGGAGACTCAGGAGTTGGGAATGCTCGATCGCTTTTTTCGCTGGCGTCCGAAAGAAGCACCAGAGGAACGCATTGTCATCGTCACCATTGATGAGTCAGACATCCGACAAGTGGGACAATGGCCCATGCCCGATCGCCAGTTAGCCCAATTAATTCAAACCATCAAAGAACAACAACCCGCCGCCATTGGGTTGGATCTGTATCGAGACCTCCCTGTAGAACCGGGACACCAAGAACTGATCCAGGTACTCCAGTCCACGGATAATCTGATCGGCGTGGAGAAAGTCATTGGGGCCCCGGTCGCAGCTCAACCTACCTTAGCCAAATTAGAACAGGTGGGGATTGCCGATGTGGTCTTAGATGACGATGGCAAAATTCGCCGAACTTTATTGTCTCACAAAAATACAAAGGACGAAACCCAACTGAGTTTTCCCGCGCTTTTGAGCTTGCTCTATTTGGAAAAACAAGATATCCACTTAGAAATGGTCGATCCTGAGCGAATGCATTTGGGATTGGGAAAAGCCCTATTTGTCCCCTTTAGTCGCAATGATGGGGGGTATGTTCGCGCCAATGCTGGGGGGTATCAGATGTTTCTGAATTTCCGAGGGCCACTGGAACAGTTCGGACAGATTTCCATGACGGATGTTTTAGAAAACCGGATTCCACCGGATCTGATGCGCGATCGCATTGTGCTGATTGGGGCTACAGCACCCAGCCTGAATGATTTTTTCTTTACCCCTTATATCAGTGGGTTTCACCGGAACCGCAATCTGTTAATCAACTCAGAACGGACTCCAGGGATTGTGATCCATGCCAACACGATTTCTCAGATGCTCAGTGGTGCATTGGCAGGACGTTCCTTTTTACAGGTTTGGTCGAATGGGGCCGAAAATTTGTGGGTTATGGTGTGGTCCGGCATGGGGGCCGCGATCGCATGGCGGTGGCGATCGAGTAGCGTTGCGGCACAAAAAAGATTCTGGCCCTCCCTGCTAATCCTGAATGTTTTCTTAGGAGGATGCAGTACGATCGCCGTTGGATTCCTGGCTTTTTTGTACAGTTTGTGGATTCCCGTCGTCACTCCCCTCGTCGCCTTAGTCGGATCAGCTATTGTGGTAACAGACTATCACAGTCGCAAATTGCTGCGCGAGCGCGATCGCAAGCTAACAGAATTTTTAGAAGCAGTCCCCGTGGGTATTTCCATCGTTGATGCCCGAGGCAACTCCTATTTTATCAATCATAAAGCCACAGAAATCTTAGGGACTGGAGTAATCGCCTCAGAGCAAAATAATGGCAAAAAACCACTTTATCACAACTATCTAGCCGGGACTGATCACCTCTATCCCCTAGCAAATTTGCCCGTCAGTCGAGCCTTAAGAGGGGAGTATGCCACAGCGAATGATATCGAAATTCGCCAAGGTGACCAAATCATTCCCATTGAAGCTTGGGGAACCCCGATTTATGACGAAGAAGGCAATGTCGCCTTTGCAATTGTTGCCTTTCAAAATATTAGCGATCGCAAACAAGCCGAATCCGAACGGCAAGCCTTCGTTCAAAAACTCTGTGAACTCAATGAAGATTTAGAACGCTCCTTAGACGCAGAAGAACGCTTAACCGAAGTCGCCGAACGGTTTGTCCCCAATCAATTCCTCTCCTTTCTCGGCTATGAAAGCCTCGTAGAAGTCAAAGTTGGCGATGCCGTAGAACAAGAAATGTCGGTATTATTTTCCGATATTCGCAACTTTACAACCTTATCCGAGAGCATGACTCCGGAGGAAAACTTTAAATTCATCAATGGTGTACTGTCCCGCCTCGAACCCGCCATTATTGACAACAATGGCTTTATTGATAAATATATTGGCGATGCGATTATGGCCTTATTTGGAGGAGAACCGGATAATGCTGTCAAAGCTGGGATTTACATGTTAGAAAAATTAGCCGAATATAACACCACCCGAGGCCGACCAGGACGACCTGAAATTAAAATTGGAATTGGCATCAATACTGGCTCCTTAATGTTAGGAACCGTAGGCGGCCAAAACCGCATTGATGGGACAGTCATTGGAGATGCAGTCAATTTAGCCTCCCGCATTGAAACCCTCACAAAATCTTACGGGGTTTCTTTATTAATTACCCAAGAAACCTTTATAAACTTAGAAAATTCCAATGATTATCACATTCGCCTGATTGATCGGGTCACGGTCAAAGGCAAATCCAAAGAAGTCACCGTCTATGAAGTCTTTGATGCCGACTTGCCAGAGGTTCGCGAAGGGAAATTAACAACCCGAGCTAACTTTGAACAAGGGATTTTATTATTTTATTTTAATAATTTTAAGGAAGCACAAGTTCTATTTGAACGCTGTCTGAGTATCTACCCCGGAGATACCGTCGCCCAAATTTACCTCGATCGCTGTCACCAAAAAGAAGCTGAGAGTCTCCTAGATAACCCCGAACACTCCGAGAATCACTCCTAAATCCTTCCCTACAGACCCCAGTACCGTCACGGTGAGAAACCAGGTTTCTTGCCTCTGATTCTGCATAAAAACCGGGTTTCTGGTCCCTTACAAGAGTAGGTTTTTTACGTTTATGGTGATTCGCCTTACGAACGGTCCCCTCCCCTTGGCAAGGTCCGGGTTAGGGTGGGGTTCCTCTTGACGCGCGATCGCCACGTCACTATGACCCCAATGGAGGCGATCGCACCTGTATAGAGGCGGGTGCCAACCTCTTTCTTCGTAACTCAGGCGATCGCGCTTGCGCGTGAACTCTCCACCCACTCATTCCTCTTGACTTGACGCGCGATGGCGCGTCAAGAGGACCCCACCCTAACCCGGACCTTGGCAAGGGGACCCCACCCTAACCCGGACCTTGGCAAGGGGACCCCACCCTAACCCGGACCTTGGCAAGGGGACCCCACCCTAACCCGGACCTTGCCAAGGGGAGGGGACCGGAGGTAATCTTAAATGTGAGGCAAATCTCCCCTGAACGTAAAAAAACTACTCTTGTAAGGGGTCGATCGCCCTACCGGATCTCCCCGAAGCCGCCACATCCACCAAGCCACGCATTAAGATCAAAGCAGACTCCATCCCATCACCCACTTCCATGCGTTTAACTCGTCTATTACCCCTATTCGCCGGAATCATCCTCATTTTGGGGATGGTTCTCTGGCTGGTGAGTTCCATTTACCAGCTTTATGTGCAAATTAGCTTTACAGCCCCTCTGCTGGCAACCTTACTGCTGTTGCTGGTGATCGCCTTGCTGATCGTCCTGATTGGCGCATTTATTTACTATCTGCAACTGTTTGCCGGGGGTTCTTCGTCCCGTCGGGGTCGGGGGAAACGTCGCGTCAAAATCCCGGAACGAAAGTCAGATGCGGCAGGACAAACCCTGCGGGTAGTTCGTCAACAGGTCGATCGCATCCAGGATGAAGTCACCAAAAAAGCCTTATTGCAGCGATCGCGAGAACTGGAACAAAATCTCTCCCGAGGGAACATTCAGGTGGTGATTTTCGGGACCGGGTCCTCGGGTAAAACCTCTCTAATTAATGCCTTATTAGGACGGATGGTGGGACGAGTGGATGCACCGATGGGAACAACGGAGGTGGGAGAAACCTATCGGTTGCAACTGCAAGGACTCGAACGGGAAATTGTGATTACGGATACTCCCGGAATCTTAGAGGCAGGAGTTGCCGGAACTGAACGAGAACAACTAGCGCGATCGCTGGCAACGGAAGCGGATTTATTATTATTTGTTGTTGATAATGATTTAACGCGATCGGAACATCAACCCTTGGAAGTTCTAGCCCAAATTGGGAAACGTTCCATTGTGGTTTTAAATAAAATTGACCTCTATCCCGACGAAGAACGAGAATATATTTTAGCCAAACTCCGGGAACGAGTGACCGGATTTATCTCGGCAATGGATGTGGTGGCGATCGCCGCTAATCCTAAAGCGGTTCCCTTAGATAATGGTGGGGTTTTCCAAGCTGACCCGGATATCATGCCCTTAATTCGTCGGATGGCGGCCATTTTGCGGGCAGAAGGGGAGGATTTAGTCGCAGATAATATTTTATTACAATCCCAACGGCTTGGGGAAGAAGCGCGCCGGTTAATTGATTCCCAGCGTCGCCGCCAAGCGGAAAAAGTGGTCGATCGCTTTCAATGGATTGGCGCGGGGGTGATTGCTTGTACTCCCGTCCCGGTGATTGATGTCCTTGCCACTGCCGCAGTTAACGCTCAAATGGTGGTGGAAATTGGCAAAATTTACGGCTGTGAAATTAATCTGGATCGGGGACGGGAATTAGCCTTATCTTTAGGGAAAACCCTGGCAAGTTTAGGGATTGTCGAAGGGGCGATTAAGTTGGTGACGGCAGCCCTTCAATTAAATTTAGGGACGTTTGTGGTGGGGAAAGCCATTCAAGGGGTAACGGCGGCTTATTTAACTCGAATTGCGGGAAAAAGTTTTATTGAATATTTCCGTCATGATCAAGATTGGGGGGATGGGGGAATTACGGAAGTGGTGCAGCGACAATTTCAATTAACGAAAAAGGAGGAGTTTGTCAAGGTTTTTGTTAAAGATGCGATCGCCCGGGTGGTGGACCCGTTAAAAGAGGCATTTGAGTCCGAGGATGATGACTATTCTGATGATGATTCAGAAGGGTATGAACCGAATTCTGACCGGGATTCTGACCGGGATTCTGATAAAATTCCCGTGAATCGCGATCGGCAAGACTATCCAGAACGAGCACCGTTGGTTCGTTATTTAGGAGATGAACCCGAGGATGATTGGCAAGTCGATCGCCGCAGACGGGATGAGTGGTAAATCGGAGTTTAGAAATGACTTGAAAATGATTTGAGAGTGATCAGCCAGACTCACCGCAGGCGATCGCCTTTAATTGCGAGGCGTTTCGGACAAAACCAAGGGATACAAACCGATGCCACGAGACATCCGAGTAACCCAGCGATCGCACTGAAGGATAAAGCGAGACTAAAATTGGTCCAGGGTGACGGGACTTGTAACTGATTCAGAGTTGCGGCGATGGTTCGAGACTGTTGGAGGGGAATCACCCAAGACGGGGATGAGGAAGCGACTAAAGCGGCAGTCCCGATTCCGGTCCCCACAAGACAAGCAAAGGTTTGGAAATCGCGATCGCTTTGCGCTTGGGAAATCTCCACAATGGAGGTAATTGTCCCCCGGAGATTTTCTAGGATATTCAAATAGGGCCGCAAACTGGCATAATCTTGTTCAATTTGCTTTTGATACTTCGCCTTGACAATGGCACTAAACTCTTGTAAGAACTTAAAATCATTACTCACCTGAAAAACAGTTCCTGCTTTTTTAGCAATGAATTGAACGGATTTTTCATATTGATGTAAATTTAGGTCAATTTCATGCTGTTTTACTTCAATTTTATTAATATTTTTTACAAAATTTGATAATGCAACTGAATTATTTTGTAAAGCAAACTTTAGTTCGTAAAACTCTAAATTATATAACCCTTTAATGGAAGCGGATATTTCATTAAATTCTTCGACCATTTGCTCTTTCAATTCCCGACTTTGCCCGTAAGCCCAGAGGATTTTATTTCGGTAGCAAAATAACGCTTTCCAATCTTCATGAAATTGCGTCCCAGTTTCCATTGCTTTTTGATTAGGATATAGAATCAGGACCAGATGACTCTCGGCTTCCATTTTTTCCCAACGTTGGGGGGAAGAACGCCAAAACTCAAAGACTGTTCCCCCTAAAAATTGACCTTTTTCTTGATATTGCCATCCTTCGTGGATGAACGCTTTGTAAACATCATTGGCTAGAATTTCGCGTTCGTCCTTCTCGGGATTTTCTATCCAACCGGATACCATCAAAGTTTGTCCTAATTTACCGGGTAGGTTATCCAGTTTTGGAATCAAGGTCAACATCACATCGTTGAACCGGATCATCTACAAATTGCACGTTAAATCCAGGCTTTGCCCGGAAATGACTCTCATCAGTCTCTGGATCTTACTCTGTAGAAATAAGCGTGAGAGGGAATCCCCTAACGTGCCGCAGTTGTCATCAATACCGCACTCTGATTATCCCCCTCAACGGGAGAACCGGGTTCCGTTATCCACAACCCAGATATTATTTCCCCAAAAATGGGGCTAACAGTTCTTCGCCTTTCTCCCAGGTTTGAGATAAAAAGCCTTGAACTGGACTCCATAACTCAGTCATGCCAATGCCAAAAATGAGCTGCAATCCTAACAATAACAGGGCCATCAAAATAGCCGTTTTGACTGTGGCTTTAAGGACGGTAACTAGCCAAGTAAAAACCAGCCATGAAACAACAATTGCCGCAATAATAATCAGTAAATCAATGGACATTAACGGAAAAGTGTGAAAGGTTAATTACCTGGCTGAATTTGACTGGCAATGGCTTCTGAACGCTGGGCTAAGGCCATGTTACCTTGAGCGCGAAACAGTTCTGCAGCCTGTTGAAAATCTGCGATCGCCTCTCGGTTTTTCCCCTGCAATAAATGAACCCCACCGCGATTATAATAAGCAGCCGCTTCAGCGGGATTCAGACGCAAGGCTTGATTAAAATCATCCATTGCTTTTTTATAGTCTTCCCTGAACGCATACACCCCACCGCGACCAATATAAGCCTCGCCATAATTGGAATTCAGCCGTAATGCAGCATTATAATCCTCCAAGGCTGCATCATAATTTTGCATCATAGAATGGGCGCTGGCGCGTCCGATATAGGCATCAATGTTATTCCCATTTAACCGTAACACTTGGGTATAATCGGCGATCGCCCCGGCTTGATTCCCACTGCGCGATAGCAAATTCCCCCGACTAATATAGGCTTCGGCACTATTGGGATTCAGGGCGATCGCCTGAGCATAATCCTGAAGCGCCCCCTGTAAATCCCCCTGACTGGCTTTTTGCTGTGCTGAAGTCAGCCAATTCTGAGCATTATTTTGAGCGATTACTCCTTGGGGTACTGTTGTCCCCAAAACCGGAAAAATTCCCCCTAAAACCGCGAGGAGTCCTAACAGAGCAATGTTCGGAAAAAGGTTCTTCATGGGTTACTTAAATTCCAGAAAAAATGGCTACGCCTATCTTATGAGTTTACTCGCTCTTTTATCCTTTACCGGATTGAAAATCCAGCCCTCACCCGGAACGGGTGGGGCTTTCTCCGGTAGAGATTGGACTATCCAGCGGTTGCCGGAGTCGCAGTCCCCAAGGGCTTGACCCCACTGGTGAAGGATTTAGCCTGAGCTTTCAGGGTAGCACTTGCTTCTAAAACCGCTTGTCTGGCCCAGCGATCTGCCGCCAAAATCTCTTCTAAACCGGGTTCGGCACAGTTATCTGCCTGATGGCGATCGCAGACCCGTTCAATCACCCGAGGAATATCCAAAAACTCAATTTTCTCATCTAAAAATAACTCCACTGCCTGCTCATTAGCTGCATTTAAAACCGCAGGCATGGAACCCCCAGAACGACCCGCAGCATAAGCCAATTGCATACAGGGATACTTGTCATGATCCGGCGATCGGAAGGTCAAATTTCCCGCTTTCACTAAATCTAACCGTTCCCAATCCGTATAAATTCGCTCCGGCCAAGACAAGGCATAAAGCAACGGCAGACGCATATCCGGCCAACCTAATTGGGCTAAAACCGAAGTATCTTGTAACTCAATTAAAGAGTGAATAATACTCTGAGGATGAATCACAATATCAATATCATCATAATCCATGCCAAATAAGTAATGAGCCTCAATGACTTCTAATCCTTTATTCATTAAGGTCGCTGAATCAACGGTAATTTTGCGACCCATTGACCAGTTGGGATGCTTCAAGGCATCCGCCACTTTTACAGTGGCTAATTTCTCCACCGGCCAATCCCGGAAGGCCCCCCCGGAAGCGGTCAAAATAATCCGACGCAATGCCCCTGGTGGGACTCCTTGCAAACATTGAAAAATTGCCGAATGTTCCGAGTCTGCCGGGAGTAACTTCACCCCATGCTTTTCAATCAGGGGATTCACGACAGGTCCCCCAGCAATCAAGGTTTCCTTGTTTGCTAAGGCGATATCTTTACCCGCTTCGATCGCCGCGATCGTGGGAAGCAAACCCGCACAACCGACAATTCCCGTGACAACCGCTTCCGCATCTCCATAACGTGCCACTTCCACCACCCCCTGTTCTCCCGCCAGGAGAATCGGTTGCGGGTCCAAATCTGCGATCGCCGCTTTCAGTTCCGGCAGCTTGTCTTCTAGGCATATTGCGACGATTTCTGGGCGAAATTGGCGAATTTGCTGCGCCAACAGTTCCACATTCCCCCTAGCTGCCAACCCCACAATCCGAAACAGATCAGGGTGGTGTTCCACAATATCTAACGTCTGAGTCCCGATTGAACCAGTGGATCCGAGGAGAGTAATCGCTTTCACAATCTTAATTTTTATGATTTTCTGCCCCTCCACTATAAATTCTTTGGTCTCCCTCTTCACAGGGTTGATCCCAGGTTTCTCGCCAATTCCCGGCTGGTCCTGGGAGTCTATCAGCAGTTTTGCTTAAGATGAGTGGGAATTCGGTGAGGGGTTTCAAAAAATTTTGCATTTTATCACAGCCAATATTTAAGTTATGTTAAATTCTCTGGAAAATCTTTAATTTTTGTCAAGGAATCATGAATTTTTAGGTCAAATCGTTTATGCTGTCACTACATAAGTCGTTCAGCCGACATCAAAGCCAAGAGAGTAAAGATACCTATCTTAAGAATATGGGTATTTTCTACCCTCTTTTACCCCCGATAAATTGTGGGGATAGATGGTCCCCTGGGCGGCAACTTTTTAAAAATTGATTAACCAGGAGTTGAGATTTATGACTCAGAAAAACGCAGCAGCCCTTTTCAAAGCAGTTAAACAAGATTTAGCACTTCAACAACAAATGCAAGCGGCTAAAAATCCAGCAGCTATCAAAAAATTGGCTAAAGAACGAGGCTATAGCTTCACCGATGATGAATTGAATCATGAAATCAGCCAATTATCCGAAGAAGAGTTATCCCGTATGATCAATCCCGGCATTGCGCCTCGGGAACACCTGATTCGCCGGTAATTTTTGACGCTCATTCCCGGATCTGGCTTAAAGTCTCCGTTGAGCTCCTAAATTCGGTACTGATATGTCTGAAAAAACCCGACACTCTGCATAGGGTGTCGGGTTATTTTTCAACCGGCAATGGTTTGTTCTAAAGCCGATCGCAAATCTTGGGTTAAGTCAGCGATCGCCGATCGCCGACTGCTTTTGTAGGAATCCCAGCGATCGCTCACCCAAATCGGTTCAGCGATCGTCAACTGAACTGACTGCTTACCTAATTCTGGACGAGAAGAGGGCCGTTCTCCCTTAATCCGCGCAATGGTATCCCACACCAAAAGCGTCGTCTCTGCAAATCGCTCAAAGGTGGGTTTTTCTCGCACATACTGTCCCGTCACTGCCACAAAACATTCCACCAATCTCATGTGCCACATTCGCAAATTGGCTTCTTCCGCTACGCGATCGGCGAGTCCTCGTTCCAAGGGAGACAACGCCTCAATATTCTCAATATCCTCTCGATAAATCCGATCCCATCCCGCTTGTTCTAACCGTCGGCATCGGTCAATCACTGTTCCCTTAGACGGCAGATTAAAATACTCCTCAGCCACCTGTAATGCCATATCCAGCAATGCAGGCAATCGGGTGGGTAAATCATGAGGTTCTCCTGCCGTATCGGGTAAGCTGCGATGATAAAAGCGGCGATAAAAATCCTCCATTAACGATAATAAATGTTGTCCCAAGCGAATTAAACGGGGATAAAGTGAGGAGAGAGAAGCCGAGGAAACCTCTTCTTGTCCCCTTTCTCCCCCAAGGGGAGATAGCCCACAATCTAGCTCCATTTGAGTCAGTAATTCAGCCACCGCATCCCATTCTTCTTTGTCATATTTGTAGCGAATTCCAATCGGGAGAATTGCCACGCGATCGCCCCGATTTTCCTTTTGCAAATCCTCCATGCACCAGAATGCCAACTGAGCAATTCCCGGTTCCAGAGGACTAATAATTTCATTATGTCCATTGGTCCCCCCTTCCGGAGAAGCCGCCAAGGGAAATTGACCTTTAGCAAACAGTTCACGCGCCGATCGCAACCCCTGCCGGTCGATTTTCCCCCGGACAATGGGACTACCTCCCAGTTTGGGTAAGAGATATTCCAACCATTGTCCCGCCCATAACGGAATGCCGCGATCGTACATAAAATGAAAATGCACTGGAGAAGCCAAAGCAATATTTTTAGACTGCGCCACTTGGGGGACTGCCTGCCAAATTAAGTGGGAAATGGAAAATGGATCGTATGTACTCGGATGGCGAAAAGCCATCAAAAAGCGAACTTTCTCCCCTTGAAACTGTTGATACAGTTCCACTAACTGCTCAACATTCTCCGTTTTAATCTGCGTAATTGGAGTCCGAAATTTTCTCCACAAGGGCATTATTAATTTTGCCACCTGCAACACCAACGGATTAAAATTCGGGGGAATAAATTCTAAAGGTGGATGAGCGCCATCAATGGATTTAATCATGAGGTTAGAAAGAATCAACAATTAAAAGCGGGAGATTGTTCTAGGAGTAGTTCTAGGAGTAGGGTGGGCATTGCCCACCTCTTCGGAGTAAGGTGGGCAATGCCCACCCTACAATTGCTATATTAGATTAGCCCGCGTAGGCCTGTGCTGAGTAAAGCCTGCCCTGAGCCCCGCCTGTCCTGAGCCCCGCCTGTCCTGAGCCCCGTCGAAGCCTGTCCTGAGCCCTGAGCCAGTCGAAGCCTGTCCTGAGCCCTGAGCCAGTCGAAGGGTCGAAGGGGGTCGAAGGGGGTCGAAGGGGGTCGAAGGGGGTCGAAGTGCGGGCTTTGTCCGTATAGACCCACCCTTGAGGGTGCGGCTTTTAATCCGAAAAGTACCGGATTTGATATTAATCCCAAGAGTCTAACTCCAAGCGCCAATTTTGGAGAAGGGTAACGAGTTGTTCTCGACGAGTTTCCACCGTTGCAGCAATCCAAATACAGCCAATCCCAACCAATAACCCAATCACCCATCGCAGAAACGGATACAGGGAGTTGAGAATGATCAGTTGATAGGTGGCATTGAGTAAAAAGGTGACGGTTCCCACATAGAGAAAGGCGCGAATTTTTAAGGTTAACCCAGCCATACCCATCAGTAAACTGACGACTCCTGAAATCAGCCAGTGACTGGTGAGTAAGCAGGTAAAGCTAATACTGCCGATCGCCAATACCCTGATCCAGTGCCGGATTTCTTTGCGATCGGGGGGTTGGAGGGTAGGTTCAACTTGAGCAAAGTATAATACAGCGGCAGCCATTGGAATAATATAGGCGATCGGCTCAGTGACAAAGGCCTCCAAAAGCCCCCGCAGAATCACCCAATTGAGTAGGATAGCACTGCAATAAGTCAACCGGATTTGGCGATGGAGGTAACTCAGGAAAATATAAAAAGCAGCGACAATGAGGGCAGAAACGGACCAAACTTGATTGATATCCCCGAAAAGCCCGATTCCCGTAATGACGATCGCCAATCCGGGGAGGAGTCGCGCCATCAATCGCCAGGGTTTGAGGGGCCATCCCCAACGGTCCCAGGGGAGAACATCTAAGAAGTAAGCACCAACACAGGCGATCGCACCCCCCCAGCCGATGAACATTTCCTGTAAATTGACGGGAAAATATCCAAACAAATAAAAGCCGACTGCTGCGGATTCAGCCTGGGCGATATACACCCAAGTTGTAGCAGTTTGAACCGCTTGGGGGCGATCGCGCGGATCGTCTTCACCCTCCCTGAATTCCGGGAACCGGCCCTGCAAGAGGGCATAATTGGTTAAAAACACTCCAGTTCCCACTCCAATCAGGTCAATCGACCCCAGGGAACTAACTGCTGTGGCACTTTCTGAGAACAGTATGATGGCACTTAACCAGATAAAACTACTCAAACCCCAGTGAGTGTGAGCAAAAAATTCCACTTCCTTTTTGGTCAAATTCAGGTAATCTATTAACCAAGGTTCCAGCCATCGATAGTTATAAACAATCCCTGCACCCAAGGTGGCAATGGCAATGAATTGAGTCGTATCTGGTAACCCCGAAATTTGATAATAGAGAAACTCATAAGCCGAAACAGAAATGCCAATTAAGGCTAAATAAACCAGGGGTTTCATTTCACGGCTGCGGCGTCCAATGGTCAAAGCAATCACCACCAAAGCTAAGGTGGTCAATCCACTCCAACTGGTCACAGTTCCCCAGCGTAATGCCTGTCCCAACACCCCATAAATTAACGGAATCACCTTCCAACTGGTTCGCAGAGGTCTTCCAGTACGACGAATCCACCACTCACTCACCAAGGCGGCAACCAATCCGAGAATGAGGTTGGCGATCGCCAAACTGATTAGCGATCGCCCGAAAAATATCAACGTTTCAGCGGCAATTAATTCAACTGCCCAACCCAAGGCATAAAACGTCCAAGCAGCCGGAGATAACCACATCCGATAGGTGAGGGTTCCAGCTATCAAAATCGTCGCAATTAAAATCGGCACCGAGGAGTCTATAAATCCCCAGAAATACAGACTAGAGGCATGAATAGAAATCGCTGTTAATGCGATACTTCCCAACCCAATGGCCCATCCTTGATAGGCTGAGGCATAAAGTTGAGCCAGGGAACTAGAACGCTGACTCGCTACTGCATAACTGACGCAGAACGCGCCGAGGGCGATCGCACTCACAACCAACCAACCTTCTCCTACAACCGCCGGTAATCCAAATACCCCCATGTTTAATAACTGAACCGAAAAACCTAGTCCAAACCCGATGGCGATCGCCGCCACAGCGGTATATCGCAATAACCGGGTATTCACCACCATCAACAAGGTGCCGATTCCCAATCCCAATAACAATGTTCCCGGGCTCAAGAAAACTAAAAACTGGGCTAGAATTAACGTGGTGATACTCAAGCCCGTTGCCACCGGGCGGCGATCCGGGGAAAAATGTGCGATCGCTGTCAATGCCAAGGGAGTCGCAAACCAGAGAATTCCCCAGTGTGAGGCATCAATATAGGATAGCCCATCATAATTTCCCAACCAGAAGATATAACTTAAACTAGCCAGTCCTAAACCAATAGGCCAACAACTTTCAATCCAAGCCGAAATCCGCAGATTCAAAGCCAAATCCGGCTTGAATTCTAAGGTGAGAGAGACTGCCCATTCGGTGAGTGCTACGGCTAATAAAATTAGCCCCCAAATGAAGATGGGTAACCGGGGAAATCCCCAATGCACAAAGGAAAAGAGCGCCAGCAATCCGCTCAAATGACTCAAGTAAACTAAAAAATCAAACGGCCCAAACTCTCCGGGACGGATGGGACGAGCAGGAGTGGGGCTGTGAGTTCGCCAGGTTAAACGGCGATCGGTCACCACTGCCAAAGTGAGGGTAGAAGCCAATAAATTCAGCGATCGCATGGAAGAGGCGGGCACACTCAACAAGGTGAGAATGACCCCAAATCCCAACGCCCAGACATCTCCCACTCGGGCTGAAACTTTCGCCCCCTGCTCTAATTGAGCAGGTGTGCGACGATATAACCAGTCTGTTAGCCAGACGACAAAGAGTAGATAGGGAAAGAAGGTTAAGCCCAGCAACGCCCAGGGACTCTGTTGAGCTTGAGCCAGTTGTGCCCCCGTGGCGATCGCGCTGCTGCGAACTGCCGGGGGAATAATATCGCTAATTAACCAATAGCCTTGTAAGGTGATGGTAAAAATTGCAATTGTATCAAACAAGTGGAAAAACCGAGGGAGGCGACGCCCCAACCACCACAAGGCTAGACCACTAATGGCGATCGCCTGCCAGGGTTGCTCTCCCACAGAAACTAACCAACCGGCAAACATTAACCATCCCCCCAGATAAGTGAAGAGTTGAGGGGGATTAGCGCTCACTTTCAACGGGAGAACACTTTCTTTGTCTTGGAGGAGAACCGGGGGTATTGCTTCCCTAACCGGGGTAATGTCTTTTGTGAGGTCGGATTCTAAGACGATCCAACCCCCGATCGCGATCGCTAATCCTAACTGAGCGATCGGCACCCCAAGGCCAAAAATTGCTCGTCCGCAGAGAATGGCTAGGGCGTAAGATAGCAGGAGAATATGGGAATGATTAAAGGGTTCAATACTCGAATTAGAGGGGGATTTCGGGTTAAAGCGCGACTGATACTTGGCGGGAGATACCGTCGCGAAAGCCATCGCGATCGTCCCTATATAAACGGCGATCGTTGCAAATCCCGGGAATGACCATCCCCAATGGAGATAACACAGGACGGGGTAAACTGCCAGAGAAAACAGAGTTCGTCGGGATTGGCGATGCTGGCCCAACAGCAGGGGAAAAACCTGCCAAGGGATGAAACTCAGGACCGGGGTAGCAACGGCGATCGCCACCCATCCGAAGGGCGACCCCCACAAGCCAAACCCATCCATTGTCCAAAAATTCACCGGCAGCAGCAACAGACTCACCCATTGCAAAGTTTGAGCCGTCAGCCGTAATTGAGCCTGCCGTTGAGCCCAAACACTCACCCCCCAAAAAATTATCGTATAGGCAAATAAGACCAAATATTGACCTGCGGGGGGAAATCGCTCCCACTGAGTTGCAGCAAGTACCCCAGAGGAGAGTACCACCATAAACACCCCGAGAAACAGTAACCAGCGAACACTCAGTTCCGCCATTAGAGACTGTATCCATTGAGGTTTAGCGGGAGTCGTTGTTTTAGTTGCGGCTACAGGAGATAATACCGGAGGCAGTAGAGGCTCAGATGCCCACTCATCCTCCTCCACCTTCTGAGCGATCGGTAATGCAATCACCTGGGGTTCCGGTAACGGTTCGCTGAGATAGGTTCGGCACAAAACTTTTACCTGTTCATCCGAGAGCAAACCCAGACTCAATAAAGCATCGAGCTTTGCCAAGAGACCGGGTTCACGGAGTCGGAGTTTTACTTCAAGTTCAATCGGTAGCTCAGAGTCAGAAGACATGGGGAGGCCCTCATAGCGCTTACCCAGATTATGCGCTATCTTTTCTCAATTGGGCGATCGTACAGAGCCAAATTCATAAACTGTCACAACCACAACCAACTCCAGCCCCCTCCAATGTTCAACGTCCCGACTTGAGTCGTTATCCCTAAAAGTTCAACGTCCCGACTTCAGTCGTTAACCCCCCGTCGGTGTTCAACGTCCCGACTTCAATAATTCCCCAGATTAATATAGCGGTTCCTAGACTAATGAGGCACAGATATTTAGAGGAGTGCGTTCGCGCAGCGTGTGCTGACGCACTACCAAAATCTACCTCGTAACTCTGAGAAACGCTATAACCCTTAAAAGAAGCTAAAAAATTGACCCGATTCAATCATATCCCATATTTAATGTTTGAGCTTCCGTAACTAACTCATCCAAGGTTTGCTGCCGTTTCTCATCAATCTGGTTTTTGTAGTTCAGCACATCTTCGTATCGCACCTGTCGCGTTGCCTCCACTTTTTGGGAGGGTATTTCTCCCGATTCCAGTAATTCCACCAAATAAGGATGGGACACCTCTAAAATATTGGCAGCTTCTTGAGTCGTGAGTTCTGCGGGGAAGGAAACAAGGCTAACGGCTCTCCCCTGAGCCATCTGTTCTAAGATTTCAACCAACAGCAGAAAAGCAGACTCAGGAATTGCGATCGCCTGAGTATTCATTTCATCAGTCTTGATGATAATTTCGGGTTTCTCTACCTTGGTGAAAAATGCCAAATTTTGGCTACTTTCCTTCGCTAATTTAGCTTCTTCCTCTGTCGGAGGTAAAGGATAGGCCGATGTAAAATTCAAACGGTTCATTATCAATAACCTCTAGTATGGATTCAGTACAACAGCGGGAAGACACCCGGCTTTCTTGACAAAATCTCGGCCAAGAAAGCCCACAATTATCACCAGAAATCCGGTTTATTGTCCCTTTATATCTAAATATAAATCCTATAAAAAACCGCCTCAAAAGGCAGCGTTTTAAAGTCTTTAGCTTTCTATAAAATAATCAGTTAACAAGAAGCAACCCAAACCTAAAACACCCTGAACCCATTAGTTATGGATTCAGGATGCAAGCCCTTACAATTGAGCCGTTTGATACACCATCTCTTGGAAATGGATCTGATCCTCTCGCGGATCAGCATAAGCGACTTGAAGATCCAGCCGATCGCCCAGGGAAACCGCCCGAGGGAAACGCCATGCCAACTCGATGCCAATATCTTCCAACAGAATCAACCCGAGATTTTCATCCTCACGCAACCAGCGCAACACCACCGCCTGCCAAACTTCTCCCGAGTGACGGCGCAGATATTCCAAAATCCAATAACGGTTGGTTTGGCGTTCCACCAAAGATGCCTCTCGCACCGCCATCCCGATACTCTGGACAATTTCCTGCACTTCTAACACCGCCAAGGGCAACGGGTCCCCTCGCAGGTGAGCTTTAATCTGGAAGTGGGCCAATAAATCGCTATAGCGACGAATCGGAGAAGTCACCTGGATATAAGCATCCAACCCCAAACTAGCATGACGGGATGGAGTCGTCGCCATCTCGCTTTTCGGCATACAGCGGCGGATAGCACTCGATCGCACTGGACCCGGTGATAAAATCAGCAACTCCTCTTCTGGCGGCAATTCCGGCTGAGGTTGGCCGCGAAATGGGACCGGAATATTGTGGGTTTGCGCGTAGCGTGCTCCCAGTTCCCCAGCCAAAATCATCATCTCCGCCACCAGTTGCCGGGAGGGGCAATCTTCCAGGAGTCGGATAGTGATTTCCTCATTCTCATCTACCTTGATAGAGGAATCGGGCATAGAAATAGTAATAGCCCCTTGAGATACCCGCCAAGCGTGGCGACGTTTTGACCAAGCGGCGATCGCGCTAATTTCCGGTTCCGCTTGCAACCCCAGTTGCAACATCTCATCCACATCATCGTAAGTCAGCCGATAAGTCGGCTTAATCGTGGAGACATGGATACTATATTCCGTTACCGCACCACTCTCCTCTAAAATCACCGAAAAACTTAGGGCCGCACAGAGTTGTGACTGCACCAAACTCATCGGACCCGTTGCCAAGTCGTGGGGAAACATCGGCACCATCCCCGTCGGCAGATAAACCGTAGTGCTGCGCCGACGGGCCTCTAAATCCAATTCATCTCCCGGAGACAGCAAGCGCGTCGGATCGGCGATATGAATCCACAGCCTTTGACGGCCATCTTCCAGGTATTCCAAACTCACCCCATCATCGATTTCTAGGGTGCTTTCATCATCGATGGTATAGACCTTGAGATGGGTCAAATCTAGGCGATTGTTCGCATCCAGATCAGGAGGCGGAAAATTCAAACACCGTTGGGACACTTCCAGTACCTTGGTAGAAAAATGAATTGGGATCTGAGTTCGCCGTAAAACGAGATTTTCGTGTTCAGACCACACCTTTAACTCTACCAAAAGCTTAAAGGCAGCTTGGGGCGTATCGGTCCGGCCTAGGGATGAGAGAGTTTCCTTGGCATGGTTGCGTTCTCGCGCTTCTTCTGCCAGGGCCGCATATTTTTCTAGGGCTTCAATGCGGATGCGATCGGTATTCTCCCACTCCACCAGTTCCCCGGCGAGTCGTTGCTGCACCCGAGCCACAAAATTGCCCCACTCTTGCTGTCGGTGGGTTTCTACTTCCTGTTGGTGCTTGAGTTCCGCAACCTGAGTGGCCGATCGCGGCTCGTAACGGTCCCCTTTTTGCTTGAAATAGAGCTTATCCTCAGACAGCAACAAGTAAGAGGCATAGCGATTAGGAGCCTCATTCTCGGAAAATAGCAACATCGCCATTTCCCCAGGATCAACCCCCCGGTTTTCCTCGACCAAGATTTCCCACGCCACCTCTAAGCTATCCGGGTCGAGATATTTCTCTACTTCCTTGCGGAAGTTCGGGATATCGGAGGGTTTATAGGAACCTCCACCGATTTCGTAGGCGATTTGTCTGGGTGGAATACTATTGGCTTGACCATTTTCATCCACCACAACCCAGTTTTTCTTGCCATCCGGACGGTCGGCTACGGCTAGACGTCGGTCTCCGTTCAGCCGATATTCGAGCAGCGTTCCCTTTTCCACGATCGATACCCCAGCGTTTAGGTTTTAGACTTTAGACATCAGATCGCACCTAAAATCTAAAAGCCTTCAGTGCCACTATTTTTATCCTTCTTTGTTCACAAATGGCAACAA
>NZ_JAFLQW010000272.1 GCF_017313335.1 Phormidium pseudopriestleyi FRX01
CAAAAGAGCAACGGGCGTCAAGTTCGGACGTTCACTCTCTAATTCAGGCGGAATTCCATTGGGAAAATCTTCTGCGATCGCCTCTTCTAAGCGTTGAATTCGGTTCTCTGGATTGGGGTGTGTACTCAAAAATTCTGGGGAGGGTGAACTGGATTGTGCTGAACCAAGGATTTCCATCACTTCAATCATTCCTCTGGGGTCATAACCCGCTTCTGCCATGAATTGAACCCCTAGGCGATCGCTTTCCAGTTCCGCCTCTCGTCCATATTGCAAAGCAATCATTTCATTAGCAACCCGGGCGATCGCCGCAGTTTGTCTTCCTCGTCCCTGTTCGTCGGTGGTGGCAATTCCCACTGCCGTAACTAGAGTAGAACCGAGTTCCCGTTTTGCTAAATGTTCTGCACCATGTCGCGCCACCACATGACCAATTTCATGACCTAAAATTCCCGCCAGTTGCGATTGGGAATTGAGGCGTTGCAGTAACCCATTGGTAATAAAAACTTGCCCACCGGGAAGTGCAAACGCATTCACGGTTTCTGAATCCTGAAGCACATGAAATTCAAAGGGATATTCCGATTGTGAGACTACAGATTGTTGCACAATTCGCTGACCCATCTGCTGAACTGAGTCCTGAACTGATGCATCCGGGTATAAACCCCCAAATTGTTGGGCCAATTGTCCTCGGGTTTGCAATCCGAGTTGCACCTCTTCCGTGGGAGACAACCGGATCCGCTGCTGTTCTCCTGTAATGGGATTTTCAACTTGGGTTGTACAGTAACTCAAGACGCCCACTAGCCCAAAAACAAACCCAATTAATAACCGAAATAGTTGTCGTTTCACCGCTGTTTCCAAACTCAATTATTTGGAAAATACCAGATTTTAGGTTCAGTGAAACGTATCTTTAGATAGATTTAGGCCAATAAAAAACCCCCGAGTTTACCTCTGGGGGTTTAGAGAAAGGCCGTAATCTACTTAGGCGGTTTTGAAAAAGCGAATGATTTCTCGAACATGATCCAGGAATTGTCCATCGCTGGTTAATTGAGCGATCGCATTCTGTGCCTCTTTTTTCAGCGCATCATGTTCCGCCTGATTCGTTGAACGCAAGGTTTCCACCGAGGAGGCAATTTGGCTTAAATCTTGGCGTAATGCCGCCGCTTGACGATTTTTATTGGAGGCCCAAGAATCAGGTTTATTTTCATCTAAACTATCGGAAATGTATTTAATTTGTTCCTCTAAAATAAAGACGCGATCGCGCAATTCCAAGACATCTTCCCGAGGATACTTAAACTCTCGGCGAATCATGCTTAACCGGGTGGCAATATATTCATACGCCCGAATCACCGGACGTAATCCAGTTAACAACAATGCCGCCACGGAACTGATATATCCCACCGCACTAATTCCCGTGGCGGCTAACCCATATAAAACGAGGGCCGAAATGATATGTAGGGCGATGGCAATCCACAGCGATCGCTTGGCAATTCGATTAACATATCCCAACTGTTTTGCTTCAATGGGAATATTTTTTTCCTGGGATTGTTCGGCATCCGCGACCACTTCCTTCGCTTGAAAATATATATTCCAAGGGACTGTCACAATCACCACTAACCATAAGAAACTGGCCCCGCCAATCACCCAATCTAAAAAGTTTCCCGCAGGCACATTTAACCAATTTAAAATCCCAAATGCCAACAGTAAAATGACCACCAACCCCAGGGAAAATCCACCGAAAAAGTTAAATCTCATAAAACTCTGGCTTTTTTTGCGTTGATTGCCTTTAGTATGACTACAATTTGCACCGGATTTTATGGGAGACTGTGACAGTCTCCAAATTGGCATAAGACCTTAGAAACCCCAGAAAAATTAAAACCGGCGTTCAATTTTGAGGGGTTCCTGATGAGTCAGGGTCGGCAGGCGATCGCTGAAATCTAGCCAGGGTTGCAATTGACCCGCCTGAAAGGTTCGACTCATCACCACATAAATTGAGGTTTGGTCTCCCCCAATTCCAATAGATTGAACCTGCTGCCAAGACTCGGCTATTAATTCATCACTAATCTGCCATTTTCCCTCTTTCCACTGTAAGCGCCGGATAAATTTAAACGGGGCTTTTTCCTTTCCGGTAATCAGCATTTTTTGCAAAAATTTCCGAATCAAATTGGGAAAAAATCGGCCTACAGTGAGCATAACCACCCGCAAAATCAACAAATTCACGGGATTCATTTGCTTTTGCTTGGCCCAACCCAATTGACCTTGAATCAAAATTTCATCGGCTTCAATTTGATAATCATAGCGGTCAATTAAATGTCCCACAGCATTTTTTATCCTGCTTCCTTGGCAAACTTGAAGAGAAAAATGGGTATCAGAAACCACCAGTTTTTCATCGCGAAATACCTTGAAAACTCCCCCTTTATTTAAAGCCAAATAAAGCTCAGTATTTTCTCTTCGGTCTATCAATAACTCTGCTTCTTGTAACCAAACTTGTCCCGAAGGACGAGGCGACAATGGGGGGCGATTTTCCACAAAGTCTCGCCATGCTAATAAATAACTCCAAGTATGATGTCCGATAATATGGTCATCGGCATAACAAGGAACTAAACCCGCTGCGATGCCTTTTAAAAATAAATCATTAATGGTTAATGCTTCGGGCATCCATTTCCCCACCCATTCAAACCCATGCGGGAAAAAATTATAAGTATTCCGACTCGCATATTCTCCGCCATAAGACCCATCCGGATGGATAAATTGAGTCGCGAGTTCGACGGCTTTAATCAACGATTCTTTGAGACGCGGGTCTGGAGAGAGTTCATACAGTCGGGCTAAACAAGCAATAGTTAGGGTATGATAACCGGGGTCACATCCTTCATATTCCTGAAACCAGCCTTCGGAACTTTGCCAGGATAAAACCCGTTCTATCCGTTCAGTTTTAGCCCGATTCCAACGGTCCGTTTCTAACAGACGAGACATCAGTTCTAAACATAAAGCAATTAACGCTTGATGGTTACTGAGTTGACCCGTTTCGTGATGATTGGCTAACCCGGTGGCGCGATGTTCAAAAAATTTCAGGAGTTCAAAATTGTTAAGATTGAGGAGGGTGTAACTTTCCAAACAAGCCAACAGGGAAAAAGCCGCCGCACCACTTGCCCTTTCGTAGGGAAAATAATCATCACAAGACCCATCCGAATGAGCAGAATGAGCGGCATAAAGCATTCCCGCTTCTACCCAGTCCCGGAGTACCTTTTGCTGATAAAATGGGTTATCAGGTAAGTTAGTTTGGTAGGCTAAAGCCAGAGGCCAAACAAATTCTTGGGCCATTCCACTGGGAAAATCAATAATTTTATAATGCCAGAAATTACGGTCAAAACAGCCGTAGGTGGGACTGTGGGGGTTGCGATCGCACAGGGTGAGGATTTTGGGAATTTGGGCGATCGCAGTTTGGGCAAATAAATCTCTACTCATGGTCACTGTGGGCAATTCATACAAATGGAATACTCTAAGTTTAAACGATTTTGGATGCTGTTTTTCAGAATTAATTTCCGGGGTGATGATGAAAAATTGAATTAATTTGCCCTCCAGAACGGGTGAGAAATCTTAAAAACCCCATCAAAAAATCTGACAGCTTCAAGGGTATATCTATCAAAAAAAGCCTGGACAACCCGGAAAAATTTCACTCTATTTTCAAGACTGGACTGGATCGGGAATTAGCAGCCACTCTAAGGATTCTGCTATATTAAAAAAAACGCTGATAATTTTTACATCATGACTCGACCTAGCGATCCATCCCCTCCACCTTTAAACTCTCATGAACTGCCACCGCCTACAGCCGATGGAGTTGACATTGCTAATCCAGAAGTTGGGAGTCCCCACCAGCCGGAAAATCTCTCCAACTCTAACGTTTCTGCGACACAACAAACCTTTAAACGGCTGTATATAATTTTACTCGTTATTGGCCTGAGTATTGGGGGTGTAGCGGCGATCGGCGTGGTTAATCTCTTGAATCGTTGGGGCCTAACTCAACCCCCACCCCCGGTGGAAGAAACCAACAGCTAAACTCAAAAAATCCACAGGCATAGGGAGACTTCCCCATCTGATCAGGCTGCATTAGTCGAGAAGGCGATGCAGCTTTTATCTTTCTATCGATAGAGCAAAAAGTCATTCTAAAGACTGAGGGATTCTCTCCGAGCTTTTGGCTATACTAGGAAGGATATAAACCTGTTTTATTTGACCGCAATTCCCCGGAAAATCCCGTCAATTTTAATGAATTGTCAAGAGAGGAAGCATGGTATTCAATCCACAGAAACGAGCGGTAGGATTATTCCCCAGTATGGAAAAATCCGCAGTCGCTCTGTGCGACTTAAAATCCGCAGGCTTTCCGATGAAAAACATTTCAGCGATCGCCCGAAAACGGAATCGGATTCGAGAGATAAATCCAAATTCAATGGAAATAAAAACCCTGGATAATCAAGTGCCAGCCACCGGACTTGCTGGTGTTCTAACTGGGGGAAGTTTGGGGATGGTTTTGGGATTGTTAGTGAGCCTAAGTATCCTAGCACTTTCTGGGATTGGACCTGTGATCCTAGCTGGAGTCGAAGCGGCGACTGTCGGGACAGTAATTGTGGGAGGAGGGGCGATCGGTGCCGCGACTGGGGGGATCGTGGGTCATTTGATGACTTATGGAATGTCCAGCGATCGCGCTCACTGCTATTGGGAACGGGTGATTCAGGGGGATTACCTGCTGATTCTCACCGGCAGCGATCGCGAAATTGCCCTCGCCAGTCGCATTTTAAATGCTCGCGGTATCCAAGAGTGGGAAATCCACGAGCGATCGCCCCGGAGAAGCACTCTCCTGTGTGACTAACTCGCCTTTCAATGGGGTCATTTGTGCGATGAAAATCCGTCGGTAATCCGGCCTTGCGATCGGCCAACTGACCCATATTTAACACCAAATGGAGGTCAATTATGACTGTAGATGAACTTAGACGTGCCGTAGGCGTTTTCGAGCGTTATGAAGATGCTGAAGCCGCTTTTTACCAACTCCGACAAGCAGGCTTTTCCCTCAATCACCTCTCACTTATTGCGCCGGACCTCCCCCGGTCCCGGAATCTAGGAGAGGCTAACATGAATTCTCACCTCACAATGGGAGATGCCGCCGCCAGTCCTGCACCTCGTAGCAACACCACCGACGCCACTGGAACCTTTGCCGAAGAAGGGGCGGCAACAGGTGCCGTAGCCGGGGGAACCGTCGGGGGTTTTATCGGCTTGCTGCAAGCCCTAGCCGCCTTATCCATTCCCGGAATCGGACCCGTACTTGTCGGAGGGACCGTGGCAACAATCCTGCTGAATACCCTAGCCGGGGGTGCGATCGGGGCTGCTGCAGGGGGTTTAGTCGGGGCCTTAGCCGGTTTAGGTATCCCCGAAGAACGGGCGAGAATCTATAACGATCGCCTCTCACAAGGCCACTATTTACTAATCGTTGAAGGTTCAGTTTATGAAATTGAACGAGCGGAAGAAATCCTAACCGGAAGAGGCATCCAAGAATGGGGGATTTATCATCTTCCCGGTGAACCCATTGTTAATCCCGCTGCAATGCCTGCAACTCCTCCAGTTCATCCCCCCGCCCAACCTTCTTTAACAGGTCCAAATTCTTTCCCAAATCGGAGAATTCCCTAACCCATTCCTATCCTTGAAAACCTCCCAAACCCGCACCCTAAAGGGTGGGGCTATACGGACAAAGCAGGCCTGCGCGGGCTAAGATACCCCTAAACCCTCGTGACATGGCTTCAGCCATGTCACGCAAAATCACCGGATTTGCCGCCTAAAAATATCCCAAAATCATAACTCAATAAAACCTAAAATTCGCTTACCCAAACAATTATCACAATGACCACATCGCATCCCTTTAGCCTCCTCTTCAAACCCGAATGCTTCTAACAAAAACTGCCATCGACATCGCCGCATAAACAGAAACTGTTTCATCTGTTGACTTGGCTGATCTGGAGATAAACCCGGAGAAGAACCCGAACGAGTAATGCGATAATGAAACGGATCACGCCATTGTAACTGGCCCATACTATGCAGCAAAGACAAGGCGATCGCCCCATCAGGATACTGTTCAATCACTTGATTAATATTCCCCTGATTCGGCAACTTTTTCACCAAATTTTGAGCGCGGCGATAAAGTGTTTGTTGTTGCGTTACCACAAATTGTCGCTGATGCTCATCTTGAGAGTCTAACCATCCCGTACATTCACTAATTAAAGAAAGCGCAGTCGCAGGTTTGCCATCTCGACCGGCGCGGCCCACTTCTTGAATATATTCTGATAATAAAGCCGGAGTTTGATAGTGTAAAACCCAACGCACATTGGGTTTATTCACTCCCATACCAAAGGCACAAGTACAAACCACAAATTGCAGGAAATCGCCAATCCAACTGCTTTCAATACTGCGGCGTTCCTCCCCACTCAAACCGCCATGATAGGCGCAGGTTTTACATCCTTGTTGACGTAACCAAGCCGCCAGTTCTTCCGCATCCCGACGAGTTCTAACATAGACTAAACCCGACTGTAAACCCTGAGACTGGATAAACTGTAACATCCGTTGGCGACGCCCTCGCGGAGTCCAAGCAATTTGAATTTGTAAAGAGAGATTGGACCGATAAGGACTGAGTAAAAATTGGTTCGGTTTGTGTAACTTTAAAACGGATTGAATCGTTTTCTGGGCCGTCGGGTTAGCCGTTGCCGTAAACGCTGCGATCGCCAGTTTAGAACCCGCTGGTTTGGATTTCAAAAGGGCGGGACGAACTGCACCTAAACGGCGATAGGCCGGTCGAAATGTATCCCCCCATTGAACTAAACAATGTGCCTCATCTAAAATCATCCCATTAATCGGTAATTCCGGTGCCAATAACCGCTGCCAAACCGGAGGACTCAGCAACGTTTCCGGGGAGAGATATAATAACCGTAATTGATTGTTTTCTAGGTTTTTTAGGGTTGCTTTGCGCTGTTTTGTCGGAACTTCACCATGTAGAAGTGCAGCATCTAAGTGGCGATCGCGCAGTTCTTGCACCTGATTTTCCATCAATGCCACCAATGGCGACACCACCAGGGTTAATCCAGTTTGCAGTAACGCCGGGAGTTGAAAGCAAATCGACTTCCCCCCACCCGTGGGTAAGACAATCAGCGCATCTTTCCCCTGCAACAGACTCTGCACGATTTCTCCCTGGGGACTTCTAAAATCATCGTATCCCCAGATTTCACGGAAGGTATCCCGGACCTGATTCCAGGATGGCTTGTCATCGCATTTCATTGGCAAAAAAGGTTATGTTAAAGATAGGACAGTTATTCATTTTACCGGATTTAGCTCATGCCACTAGAAATTATCGCCCATCGCGGATACTCAAGTATCGCCCCAGAAAACACCCTGGCGGCATTTTTGGCGGCGATCGAACATCAGGCGGATTCCATCGAGTTTGATGTCCAGTTAAGTGCCGATGGAGTCCCGATGGTGATTCACGATTCCACCTTAACCCGCACAACGAGAATTCGGGGCAAAGTCAGAAAAAAAACCCTAGAACAAATTAAACGTCGAGAGGCCGGGTCTTGGTTTGACCTTCGTTTTAAGGGGGAACCGATTCCTACCTTAGAAGAAGCATTAAGCGCTTTGCAAAATATCAAAAAGTTTATTTATATAGAAGTCAAAACTCATTCTTATTGGACCGATGAAAAAATAGATGAACTGATTGATATGCTCCTCAAATATCAATTTGAAAATCGATGTATTATTGCATCTTTTAATGCTTCTTTTATAGACCGAATTCGGGAACGAAGTGATAACTTTTCATTTGCTTATTTGGTGGCAAATCGGACCGCATTCCGCAGACAATTAACCAAGGCAGCACAAGCGGGAAATACTGTGATGATGAGCAAGTATAAACTCTTGATAAAAAATCCTTCCTTAATTAGCCTCAGCCGCGCACAAGGAGTCGATATCGTTGCCTGGACTGTCGATAAACCCAAGGACTTAGAAAAACTGCTCGATTTAGGAATTGTGCGAATTGCAACCAATTGTTTAGTGCCAGAAATGTTAGACCGGAAAATTCAATAGGTTTTTCTTCCAGGTTGCCAAATTTACTCTCAATGATTTACAATAAACCAGGCACTACAACTTTCAACACAATTAGCATGAATTTATTCAATTCTGACAATCGCTGGGAATTTTGGATCGACCGTGGGGGTACTTTTACTGATGTAGTCGCGAGGCGTCCTGATGGGCAATTGATTGTACATAAAGTGCTATCAGAAAATCCGGAACGATATAAAGATGCGCCAGTCCAAGGGATTCGAGAACTCATGGGAATCTCAATGGATGAACCCATCCCCATTGACCAAATTGGGGCGATTAAAATGGGAACAACCGTTGCCACCAATGCCTTACTAGAACGCAAAGGCGATCGCACGGTTCTGGTGATTACCAAAGGATTTAAAGATGCCCTCAGAATCGGGTATCAAAACCGCCCGGATATCTTCGCCCGGGAGATTATTTTACCCGAAATGCTCTATGAACAGGCGATCGAGGTAGAAGAACGCTACAGCGCCAACGGCGAAGAATTACAACCCGTTAATGAACCGCCTTTAATTGAGGAATTACAAGCTGCATATAATACCGGAATTAGAAGTTGTGCAATCGTTTTGATGCATGGATATCGCTACCCCCAGCATGAGCAAAAAATTGCCAACATTGCCAAAATCATTGGATTTACTCAAATCTCGGTTTCCCACAAAGTCAGTCCTTTAATGAAGTTAGTCAGTCGCGGAGATACCACCGTTGTTGATGCCTATCTTTCGCCGATTTTGCGTCGTTATGTCGATCGCGTTTCCGGAGAACTCTCTGCCAATCCCGACGCCTTAGACAGTCGCCTGATGTTCATGCAATCCAATGGCGGGTTAACCAATGCGCGACAATTCCAAGGCAAAGATAGCATCTTATCCGGTCCTGCTGGTGGCATTGTAGGCGCGGTAGAAACCAGCAAAAAGGCTGGATTTGAGAAAATTATCAGCTTTGATATGGGCGGAACTTCCACCGATGTTGCCCATTATAACGGCGAATATGAACGAGAATTTGAAACAGAAATTGCCGGAGTTCGATTAAGAACTCCGATGATGTCGATTCATACCGTGGCTGCCGGTGGCGGGTCAATTCTATTTTTTGATGGGTCACGCTATCGCGTCGGTCCCGAGTCTGCCGGGGCTAATCCTGGCCCTGCTTCCTATCGCAAAGGGGGACCGTTAACCGTCACCGATTGTAATGTCATGTTAGGAAAAATTCAACCGCAATTTTTCCCCAAAGTGTTTGGCATCAATGGAGATTTACCTTTAGATTCTGACATTGTTCGCGACAAGTTCAATCAAATGGCCCAACAGATTAAAAAATCCACGGGAGATGACCGACTCCCGGAACAAGTCGCTGCCGGATTCCTGGCGATCGCCGTGGAAAATATGGCTAACGCCATTAAAAAAATCTCCCTACAACGGGGATATGACGTATCCGAATATACCCTCTGTTGCTTTGGCGGGGCCGGAGGTCAACACGCCTGTCAAATTGCCGATACCTTGGGCATGAAACGGGTCTTTATTCATCCCTTTGCCGGAGTTTTATCTGCCTACGGGATGGGATTAGCAGATATTCGGACCATTCGCCAACGGGCCGTAGAAGCGCCATTAACCGCTGAATTGCTGGCCCAATTGCAAACTCAATTAACCCAATTAGAAGCCGAAGGAAAAGCTGAACTAAGCCAGAACAGTGAGGGGACAGGCGGACTGGTTGCTGTTGCTAAACTGCATCTTAAATATCAAGGCACTGACTCCACCTTAATTGTTGATTTTGCAGACAATCCAGCCACCCTCAAATCGGCATTTGAAGCCGAACACCGTCAACGGTATGGATTCATCAAAGAAGACAAACCCTTAATTGTAGAAACGGTTTCCGTAGAAGTGGTTCAGAAAATGGAAAGCCCCGAGGAACCCACCGTTCTCCGGCGATCGTCAGCCGTCCCCTCCCCGATTGCCACTGTCCCTATGTATGACGGCGGTTGCTGGCAGGAAACACCCGTTTTTGAGCGCCAAGAATTGCAACCAGGAGACACGATTAATGGACCGGCTTTAATCATAGAACAAACCGGCACAAATGCGATTTCCTCCGGTTGGAAAGTGGAAATTACGAACCGCAATTACTTAGTTTTAAACCGGGTTGCCACCGCCGAACTGCCTCGGATAGAAACCCAGGCGATCGCTGCCACAACTCCCGATCCAGTCCTGTTAGAAATCTTCAACAATTTGTTCCGTGCCATTGCCGAACAAATGGGGATTACCTTACAAAATACCTCCTCTTCCGTAAACATCAAAGAACGCTTAGATTTCTCCTGTGCAGTCTTTGATAAAGGCGGTCAACTTGTGGCCAATGCACCCCATATTCCCGTGCATTTAGGCTCAATGAGTGAAAGTGTGGAAGCCTTAATGAACGACAAAGGGGAAACCGTTAAAACCGGGGATGTTTATGTCTCCAATAATCCCTATAATGGCGGAACTCACCTCCCAGATATTACCGTCATAACCCCAGTTTTTGATAATGCCGGAGAGGACATTTTATTTTACGTTGCCTCCCGTGGACATCATGCTGACATTGGTGGTATTACTCCCGGTTCCATGCCACCCCATAGCAAAACGGTGGTAGAAGAAGGGGTATTATTGGATAACGTCCAAATCATCAAAGCTGGAAAATTCCAAGAATCCCACCTCTTAGAAATCCTCACCACTGCCGAATATCCAGCGCGAAATACCGACCAAAACATTGCCGATTTACAAGCGCAAGTTGCCGCCAACGAACGGGGAGTCCAAGAACTCAAGAAAATGGTCGAACACTATGGTATAAAAACCGTAGAATCCTATATGGGATATGTTCAGGACAACGCCGAGGAGTCAGTCCGACGGGCGATCGCAGTGCTAAAAAATGGCGAATTTACCTACGAAATGGATGCCGGAGGAGAAATCCACGTTAAAATTAGCATCGATAAAAATAGCCGCAGTGCCACCATTGATTTTACCGGCACTTCCGCCCAACTCGACAGCAATTTCAACGCACCGGCAGCAGTCTGTAAAGCGGCAGTGTTGTATGTGTTTCGCACCTTAGTAGATGATAACATTCCCCTGAATGCGGGATGTCTCAAACCCCTAGACATTATTATCCCCAAAGGCAGCTTATTAAATCCCTGTTATCCCGCAGCAGTGGTTGCGGGAAACGTGGAAACTTCCCAGGCGATCGTGGATGCCTTATACCTCGCACTCGGGGTGATGGCAGCATCCCAAGGAAGCATGAATAACTTCACCTTTGGCAGCGATCGGCATCAATATTACGAAACCATTTGTGGCGGTTCCGGTGCCGGTCCCAACTTCCACGGAACCGATGCCATTCAAACCCACATGACCAACTCTCGCCTGACGGATCCTGAAGTTTTAGAATGGCGATTTCCCGTCCGGTTAGAAAGCTTTGCCATTCGCGAAAATAGCGGTGGAAAAGGGCAATTTACCGGAGGAAATGGAGTGATTCGTCGCCTGCGATTCCTAGAACCGATGACAGCAGCAATTTTATCCAATCATCGCCGCATTCCCCCTGCGGGATTAAATCAAGGAGGCGACGGTGCGATCGGGCATAATTCAGTGGAACGCACCGATGGTACAATTGAAGAATTAGGCAGCACCAGCGCAGTTCAAATGAATCCCGGAGATATCTTCGCCATTCAAACCCCAGGAGGCGGGGGTTATGGTGTTCTAACTTCTGATTAAGTCAATTTAGATTAGAGTGTAAAATTACTACCCTAATCATTCCCAACGGGTGAGGCCGTTCCCAAATTGCCTCACCCCATATCAAGTAGGTAATTGTCACAATCGGTAAAAATTTGGAAGATAATCTTATGAGCAATAGTTCTTTTTTTAATGAATTTACCGAACAATCTTTAGTCAAAGCTGAAATTGTGGCGAAATATTTTTGGGCTTGGGCAAAGGTCATTATCCCTTCGGCTAAAAAAAGACAAACAAACATGGCTTATGTGGATTTATTTTCTGGGCCAGGGCGCTACAAAGATGGATCTAAGTCCACCCCTTTAAGGATTTTGGAACAGGCGCTTGGCGATGATGATATGCGCCAGAAGCTAGTTACATTCTTTAACGATTTAGATTCCGATAATACTCAATCGCTTCAACAAGCGATTAACGCTTTACCAAATATAGAAAAATTACATCACCGTCCTCGAATTCTAAACATGGAAGTTGGGGAAAGTATTATCGGAGAATTGAAACAGCTTCAATCAGTGCCAGCCCTTTTTTTTATAGACCCTTGGGGCTATAAAGGGTTATCTCTTAAGCTCATTGGTTCTGTTATTAAGAATTGGGGCTGTGATTGTATATTTTTCTTTAACTACAATCGAATTAACATGGGATTAAGTAACCCTGCAGTACAAGAACACATGAACTCGCTGTTTGGTAAAGAACGAGCAGACGTACTGCGAGAAAAACTGGAATCCAAGCGTTCCTATGAACGAGAGTTGATAATTCTGGAAGATATCTCAAAAGCATTGAAAGAAATCGGAGGTGATTATGTTTTACCCTTTTGCTTCAAAGATGCAACAGGAAGTAGAACGAGCCATCATTTAATTTTTGTATCAAAGCACGTTCGGGGATACGAAATTATGAAGGAGATTATGGCAAAACAAAGCTCTAGCACAGAACAAGGAGTGCCATTGTTTGAATATAACGTAGCAACACAGTTTCAGCCTTTACTCTTTGAGCTGTCAAGACCATTAGACGACTTGACGGATATGTTAACCGATGAATTTGCTGGCCAAACGATGACAATGAAACAGATTTATGAGCAACATCATGTGAACAAGCGCTATATCAAGGCAAATTACAAAGAAGCGCTGAAAAAATTAGAGAATGCCGGAAAAATTTTAGCTAATCCACCGGCTAACAAACGACGAAAATTAAAAGGAGAAATTACCTTTGGGGATGAAGTAAAAGTGACATTTCTCTCTCGAAATTCCCAGTAAAATTGGCTTATTTACCAACTCCTGCCGCCAAGGAAATTTTGACCGAATTCCTCCCCCACTTCTGCTGGTGTTCATGCCAAGAGGAGGGCATTTCATCCCAGATTTGTTCATCAAGTAATCTCCCGTTTGCTTTAGGGGTTCTGCCACCTACTTGTTTAAAGAAAAAGGCTACTCCAGATTCCTGGCATTGTTGGCGGATACTTTGCGCCCATTCTAGTTTTAAAGGACGGTGTTTTGGTCCGGATTCGCCGCCAACAATTACCCAATGAATCTCTCCAAGGTCAAGGTTCAAAGGTCCTAAAAGCGGTTCGCAGGAAAGAAATCTCACGGTTGCCGGGACTTGGCGCAAATAGTCAACTCGCTGAACATAGTTTTGATTCTCAACAGAAACACCCATCCAAACATTTTCCGGCCATTTTAATTCGGGTGCAAGCTGTAACAAACGTTCATGACGTTTTGTCAAGATTTGATAAATATGCCAAGGTGTTTCTTCCATTACTTTGAAGACTTTTTTAAGAAAATCCAGAGGAACGTCTTCATGGAATAAGTCACTCATGGAATTGACGAAAATTCGACTTGGTTTTCGCCACCGCTTAGGTTCTTCTATCCGGTCTGGATGTAGCGTCAAGTCAAATCCATTGGGAAAATTGGTATGAAACCGCTTAGTGAGGGCTTCTGCATAGCAATGAGTGCATCCCGGACTGATTTTTGTGCAGCCTGTAGTGGGATTCCAGGTTCTATCGGTCCACTCTATCCCTGTATGAATACTCGACATAAAAAATTTTTCCAATAAAACAACGACTTGTTTTTTCAGCAATCCCTAAAGGGTTTAATCTTATTTTATCTCAAATTGACGGAAAAAATCAAGTGATTTAATAGGTTTTTTCTATGTAACAAACATTTCGCATCAAAAAAACCTATGAGAAGAAGTGCTTAAAAAGGCTCTAACATCGCTTCTGGTATCGGGGTTTTACCTGCCCCTGTGGTTCTTTAAATTCCTGAATTCCCCATTCATTTTTTCTAATAAATTCACAGGTATTGCCTCATTAACAAAGGAGTAATTCCTCCACCTCCAACGGTTTCAAGTTGGGTGGCAATCCTCTCTAACCTGGACTATATCGCCACCCACCCCAATCAGGCAATCCCCGATGCAGCAAAAATCCCTCCTCCGTAAGTTTACCACTCCCAAGATCCTCTGCTAATCTATAAGGTGTATCCCTATTATGCCATCACAGGAGATGAGGATTTGAAGAATCAGTACGCACAAAATATCCAAGCGATCGTCGTAGGAATTGTTCTAGCATTAATTCTGCTGCTTGGATCGAGTTCTTTTGTGATTATCAACCCCGGTGAGGCGGGTGTGCTCAGTGTTCTGGGTAAATCTCGCGATGGCGCTTTACTCGAAGGAATTCACCTCAAACCTCCCCTGATCTCAAAAGTGGATGTGTATGACGTTACGGTGCAAAAATTTGAGGTTCCTGCCAAAAGTGCCACCCGAGATTTACAAGATTTGACGGGACGATTTGCAATTAACTTTCGGCTGGATCCCACCCAAGTGGTGACGATTCGCCGAACTCAAGGGTCATTGGAGAATATTGTGGCGAAAATTATTGCCCCTCAAACTCAGGAATCGTTTAAAATCGCTGGCGCTAAAAAAACGGCTGAAGAATCCATTACTCAGCGGAGTCTATTGAAGGAAGATTTCGATAATGCTCTGAGCGGTCGATTAGAAAAATATGGCGTCATTGTCATTGATACCAGTGTGATTGATTTGAACTTTTCAACGGACTTTGCTAAGGCAGTTGAAGAGAAGCAAATTGCTGAACAACGGGCTCAAAGAGCGGTTTATATTGCTCGGGAAGCGGAACAAGAAGCCCAAGCCGATATTAATCGTGCTCAAGGTCGGTCCGAGGCTCAACGGTTGTTAGCTGAAACATTAAAAGCCCAAGGGGGTGATTTAGTGCTTCAGAAAGAAGCGATTCAAGCATGGCGCGAAGGCGGCGCTCAAATGCCCAAGGTGTTGGTGTTAGGAAAAGATGCACCCCGGGTTCCTTTTCTCTTTAATCTGGGAAATGTTCAAGGGGATTCTTAATCCTCAATAAATAACCTATTTCCCCCTTCCTAGAAAGGGGGAATGAACCGGGATTATTGAATATTTTGCAGAGAATCAAATAAGGCGATTAAGGCTTCTTGAGCGGTGGATTTTCCCACTCCATAACAAGAGCGTTTACGCCATGCGATCGCCGGTAAATGACCCGGTACAGCCTCTAAGGAAAAGTCGAGTTCGTCATAGTAAATCCAGTTGTCCTGGACTCGCCATCGGACGCGATCGCAAAATTCGGTATAATCTCCTTGGACTGCTTCCCAAATTTGCTGCTGTACCCTCAATCCAAACTGACCATGACTATAGTAGTCCCAAATCCAATCTAGGGTGGCTAAATCGGTTTTTGGAAACTTTGCTAAGTCTTCTACGCTTAACCACCCTTCCTCTTCTCGAACCGCTGCTTTGAGGGCGATCGCCCAAGTTTCTTCATCCGCTTTTCTCCATTTACCTTTAGAGAGTAAATTCATTAACCGACTATAATCGATTCCCACTTCAGAACTTGGATAAAATGGTTCCAGACTCTCTTCCTGAGTGGGTATGACTGTACTCCCCTGCATCCAGTCAGAAACTTGATTTAACACCGTTTCAATTTGCTGGAAATTCACCCCTTGTAAATAAGCCGAAATCCATTCTAGCTGAGATTGGAGATAGGCCCGTTCTTCTCGGGCTTCTTGTAACTGAATCGTGACTTGATTAAACCGTTCATTAAACTGATTTTCTAAGCGGGATAATTCATCGGAATAGTTTGATTTTTCGGACAAGTTCTGATGTTTAAATTCCTCTTGCATTTCGTTGCGAGTCCAGATTTTTCGGGCCCAGTTTATCTGAGTTTGTTGTTTTTCTAAAAATGCTTTTCTGAGTTTACTGCCTTGACTTCCCGGAATAGGGGTTAAATCCCATCCACAATTCAAACAGCGTTGGGTTTCACACTCTACATATTCCGTATCGCAAACGGGACAATAATTTATCATGTTTGATTAAAACAATAAAAGTAAAAGCAAACTATTCAATAATTAAACCAAATAAAAACAAAATCAGGTTGGGAATGAGGGTGAAGTAATTCTTGAATTTCACCCTCACCCTGTTTTGAAAACAGTCCAAACGACGGTTAACTCAAAATACCGGATTGAACCACGTTCAAAATAATTCCTACTAAAGAACCAATCAGTAGAACCATGCTAGTTAATGAACTAATGGCAAAACCAATGCCTCGTTTTTCGGCAGCTTGGTAATATCCCCAAGCGTAAACAATTCGACCGAGAACCCAAAAACTTCCAATGACTCCCGCCCAAACTGGACTGACAAATTCAGAAAAAATCCATAATGCAGGCAAGAACAAAATCATTTGTTCTAGGGTATTTTCATGAACCCTTACGACTCTTTCAAAATCAGAATTTCCTGACATGGCGGGGGGAAGAATTTTATACTTAAATCTGGCTCGACCGACATTAATCGTCACAACAAAGTAAACAATTAAGGCAGAAACAGTGACTAAACTGGGCCAAGGTGACATGATAAGGTAACCTCAATTTTAGCAAAGAAGGGACTAATTTTATCTCAGTTTAAATTATGACATCATTGGGGGACAAACGTAAAGCACTGCCGTCAAAAATAAATCAAGGGCTAAACTGGTCCTCTATTTCCAAGAGTCTCTCTTCTACAATCCTAATCCGTTCTTTGAGTTCGATCGCCAAGATAGCCAGGTTATCAAATTGTTGGGCAAGGGAGGGGTCATCCGGTTGTCTTCCTGTTGGTACTGCCGGAGAATCTTCAGCCGGTTGGGGACGAGAAATCGGGGGAGAAGCGGCGGGTTGTCTTCCCAGTCTAGCCACGTCAGATTGTAACCGATTGATTTGCGATCGCAAGCTAAAAATTTCTGATTCTAAGCGAGAAATGCGAGAAGCATCCGCAACGGATCCTTGGGCGGATGCGCCACCGAATACCAGCAATAAAGTCAAGCCAAAAATGAGAAAAATTCGATAAATAGGGGTCAGCATGATATAATTTCCTAAAATTTTATCCCTTTCTATTTTATCGTTTTGACTAGAAAACTGCTGAATCCCAATGGACTTGAATTTAGAGAAGAGGGTATCGTTTGACACTCCCACGTCTAAAGAGCGTGGGATTCTGTAAGAGTCCAGAATCTGAACCTTAAGGGCGTAGTCAATGCACCCCTACCAACTCCATCAAGATTCAATCCCAATGTTGTCGCTACTTTTCTGAGAATGTTGGC